>PDSN01000200.1 GCA_002748505.1 Gammaproteobacteria bacterium
CGCGACCTCACTCTGGGTATCTCAACCATGTGTATCGGTTTAGGCCAGGGTATTACCACGGTTATCGAGCGCGTTTAAGCCCTTTGTATTCCTCTCCCTTTTCTCCCCTTAGGGGAGAGGATCAAAGTCAAAAAAAGCGAGCCATTTGGCTCGCTTTTTTGTGTGCGCCAGGTATAGCTATAAACACCCGGCCTCTTGCCCAATCCCGTAATAAAGCGCGTAAGCCGAGCATCGCTTTCTACTGCGATTCGCCTTATACTTACACTTGTAACTATCAAAGGAGAGCACAGTGGCGACGTTTATTTCTCAAAATTCCATCCGCGCGATGTTTGCGGCGCGAATGTCGGATATGTATCGCGCGGAAGTACCATTATACGGGGAGCTGTTAGAGCTGGTGGAAAGCGTGAATCGCACGGTGCTGGACAAGTCGCCAGCGCTTGCGGCGCAACTGCAACAAAGCGGCGAGTTGGAACGCATCAGCCTGGAGCGCCACGGCGCCATTCGCCTGGGCACGGCAGCGGAACTCGCCACCATGCGTCGCCTGTTTGCGGTGATGGGTATGTACCCGGTGGGCTATTACGATTTGGCGCCCGCGGGCGTGCCAGTGCATTCCACCGCCTTTCGCGCCCTGGATGATCGCGCCCTGAATGACTGCCCGTTTCGGGTGTTTACCTCGCTGCTGCGCCTGGATCTTATTCAAGACGAAAAACTGGCAGCGCAGGCTGAGGAGATTTTAGCCAAGCGCGAGATTTTCACCCCCGGCGCCCTTGAACTCATCGCAAAATATGAGCAGGAAGGTGGTTTGACCCAGGCGCAGGCGGAGACTTTTGTCAACGAAGCCGTAGAAACCTTCCGCTGGCATGACAGTGCCACCGTGAGCCGGGAGGTCTACGAAGCCCTGCTCAATCAACACCGTTTGATCGCCGATGTGGTGGCCTTTCGCGGCCCGCATATCAACCACCTCACCCCGCGCACCCTGGATATCGACGCCGTGCAGCGCGGTATGAGCGAGCGCAATATCCCGCCCAAAGCTGTGGTGGAAGGGCCACCTGCTCGCAACTGCCCTATTTTACTGCGCCAAACCAGCTTCAAGGCCTTAAATGAAACAGTCAGCTTTTTAGGTGAAAGCGCCAGCCACACGGCGCGCTTTGGCGAAATCGAACAGCGCGGCGTAGCGCTCACTGACAAAGGCCGCGCCCTGTACGACAGGCTGCTGGCCGAAGCGCGCGCCAGTATCGGTGGCGCACCCGACGAACAAAACGCCAGTGAGTATGAACGCGCTTTAAGCGATGCTTTTGCCGAGTTTCCCGACAGCTATGCAGAACTCTATCAGCAGAAGCTTGCGTATTTTCATTTTTATGCGACCGATAAAACACCGCCTGAGGGTGTCGATTTAGACGACATCGATGCGCTGCTTGACAACGGCTGCGCCACCATCGCCCCGGTGGTTTACGAAGACTTCCTGCCGGTCAGCGCGGCGGGTATTTTCCAATCAAACCTCGGCGACGACGCGCAAAAACACTATGACGAAGCCTCTAACCAGGCCGCCTTTGAGCGCGATTTGGGCTGTGAAGTCGTGGATCTAATGGCCTGGTACGAGGA
>PDSN01000201.1 GCA_002748505.1 Gammaproteobacteria bacterium
GCGTTGCGAAGAGTGGTGTCCGCAATAAAATGGCTGGAATAGGTGGTCACTGGGGTGAATCCGCGCTGGATCTTGTGTTCGCCCTGTGCGCCGGGGTCAAAGCGAGCGATATGGTTGGCAATGCAGAAGTCGATGCCCTGGTAGTAGCACACTTCAAAGTGCAGGCAATCGCGCTCGGTCTCGCAACCCCAGTAGCGCCCGTAGAGGGTGTCGCCGCCCACAAAATACAGGGCACCGGCAATGGCTTTGTCCTGTTCGCTGGCAAGCACCATCACCACTTGCTCGCCCATTTGCGGGCAGATCTCGCAGAAAAACGCCTCGCTGAGATACCCCCCGTGGCCAGAGCGTTTCAGGTAGGTGTTTCGGTAGAAGCGGTAAAAGGTTTGCCAGTGTTCCTCCGCAATTTCTGCGCCGCGCAAGGTGGTGCAGCGGATGTTTTGTTCCTGCACTCGCCTGCGTTCGCGTTTTACGGCTTTGCGTTTGCGAGCGTTAAAGCGCGACAGGAAGTCGTCAAAACTGTCATACCCCTCATTGAACCAGTGAAACTGCGTGCCGGTGCGGGTCAGGCAATTCTGTGTTGCCAGCTCTTCGGCAATGGCCCGGCTGGTGAATAAACCGTGCCATGAAGACAGGCCCTGTTGTACTGCCCAGTCCTGCACGCTGTTTATCAGCAGTTCGCGAGCGTGCTCGGGCGCGGCGAGGTGTTTATCGACGCAAAGCCTGGGCCCCGTGGCGGGGGTGAAGGGCACGGCGGTGACGAGTTTGGGGTAGTAGGCGAGTCCGTGGGTCTGCCAGGCTTGTTCCCAGCTCCAGTCAAATACATACTCCCCATAGGAATGCGCTTTGATATACATAGGCATTAGTGCAAGTAAGTGCTCACTTTCATAGAGCGCAGCATGCCAGGGTTGCCAGCCGGTTGCGGCGCTGGTGCAGCGGCTTTGTTCAAGCCCGGCGATAAAGCGGTGGCGCAAGAAGGGGTAGTCTGTAGCGCATATGGCATCCCACTGTGCGGGTTTTATATCAAAGGCCGAACTTAAAAAACGCAGTTGCAGGCTCATGTGCGCAGCACATAGTCCAGCACCACCCCCGCAAAAAAGATCATGCCGGAGTAGTGGTTATTGAGAAAGCCCTGAAAGCACTTATCGCGTTCGCGGTCTTTGATCAGGTATTGCTGCCATACAAAGGTCAAACCCACGCCGAGCACGGCAGCGATGTAGGCAATACCGGTTAAACCAAAAGCAATTCCGGTGAGCGCCAACAATACCAGGGTGATGACTTGCAGCAGGGCGATGATGTGCCGGTCGTAGCGGCCAAACAAAACCGCGGTGGATTTAATGCCCACTTTTAGATCGTCGTCCCTGTCGACCATGGCGTATTGGGTGTCGTAGGCCACTGTCCAGCTGAGGTTTGCGAAATAGAGCAGCCATAACGCTTTTGGCAGGTGTTCCGTTTGCGCCGCAAAAGCCATGGGGATGCCAAAGGAAAACGCTGCGCCGAGCACCACCTGGGGCAGGTGAGTGTAGCGTTTCATAAAGGGATAAGTGGCCGCCAGCGCCAGCGCTGCGAAAGACAGCGCAATCGTGAGGGCATTGGTCA
>PDSN01000121.1 GCA_002748505.1 Gammaproteobacteria bacterium
TCCAGCGCTGAACAGGTGGTGACGTGTGGCGTCCAGAAGCTGTTTTGGCGCAGCAGGCGCATGGCGCTTTGATAGTGCTGGCGAGTGGTTTCGGCTAGCTGTTCGCTGGGGCCATCGGCTTTGTTGATGACCAGGGCGTCGGCCAGTTCCATAATACCTTTTTTGATGCCCTGCAATTCGTCACCGCCACCGGGCAGCATCAGCACCATAAAAAAGTCCACCATGCCCGCTACTTGGAATTCCGACTGCCCGACCCCAACCGTTTCTACCAGAATTACGTCGTAACCGGCGGCCTCACACAACAACAAAGTTTCGCGGGTCTTTTGCGCGACGCCCCCCAGGGCACCTTCGGTGGGCGATGGGCGAATAAAGGCTTCTTCGCGGCGGGATAATTCCTCCATACGGGTTTTGTCGCCCAAAATCGAACCGCCCGCCAATGGCGAGCTGGGGTCTACGGCGAGCACCGCAACGCGCTTGCCGTGCTCGATTAAATGCAGGCCAAAGGCCTCGATGAAAGTAGACTTACCCACACCTGGCACTCCGGTGATACCGATACGGATACTGTTACCGCTGTGGGGTAAGATCTCGGTCAACACCTCTTGCGACTGCTGTCGATGGGCTGGCAATTTGCTTTCAATCAAGGTGATCGCTTTAGCCAGCGCGCGCCGATTGCCGTCGAGTAAGCCCTGTAAATCAATGACTGCCACGATTTAAACGGCCTTCTCAATGGCGCTGAGCACTTCCCGCGCACTCACCGGAATGGGTGTGCCGGGACCGAATACGCAGGCCACACCGGATTCAAAAAGAAAATCGTAATCCTGTCGTGGAATCACGCCCCCGGCAATAACGATAATGTCGTCCGCGCCCTGTTTACGCAATTCCTGCACCAGCTGCGGTACCAGGGTTTTATGCCCCGCCGCCAGGGAAGACGCGCCGATCACATGCACGTCGTTTTCAATGGCCTGGCGAGCCACTTCTTCCGGTGTGGAAAACATGGGTGAGAGGTCAATATCAAAGCCGATATCCGCAAAAGCGGTGGCGATAACCTTGGCGCCGCGGTCGTGGCCATCTTGCCCCATCTTGCACACCAGCATACGCGGGCGACGACCATGTTTAGCCAAAAACTGTTCGATATCCTTGGTCAGCTGCAGCCAATCGGCATCGTCCTCAAAGGCGGCACCGTAGACACCGGATACTGTTTGCGCCGTGGCGTTAAAGCGACCAAATTCTTTCTCCATAGCGTAGGAGATTTCACCCACGGTGGCGCGCCTGCGGGTGGCTTCAACGCTTAGCGCTAACAGATTGCCCTCGCCAGTGCGTGCGCATTCGGTAATTTCATCGAGGATTTGATTTACCGCTGCCTCGTCACGCGCTGCGCGAATATCCGCGAGGCGTTTAAGCTGCGCTTCGCGCACGGCGTCGTTGTCAATTTCCAGAACCTCAACGTCATCTTCCTGGTCGAGGACGTATTTGTTTACACCCACAATCACATCGTCGCCGCGATCAATACGCGCCTGCTTGCGCGCGGCGGCCTCTTCGATACGCAGTTTGGGCATACCGGTTTCGATCGCCTTGGCCATACCCCCTGCAGCTTCGACTTCCTCGATCAATGTCCAGGCTTCATCCGCCAGCTTTTGGGTGAGGCTCTCCATCAAGTAGGAACCGCCCCAGGGATCTACCACTTTGGTGATGCCGGTTTCTTCCTGAATAATCAGCTGGGTATTACGGGCGATACGCGCGGAAAACTCCGTAGGCAGTGCGATGGCTTCATCCAGGGCGTTAGTGTGCAGGGACTGTGTGCCCCCAAACACCGCTGCCATCGCCTCGATGGTAGTACGCACCACGTTGTTGTATGGGTCTTGCTCTGTCAGCGACCAGCCAGAGGTTTGGCTGTGGGTGCGAAGCATGGAGCTTTTCGGGTTCTGCGGATTGAACTCACTGACGATTTTGGCCCACAGTAAACGCCCGGCGCGCATTTTCGCAATTTCCATATAGAAATTCATGCCCACGCCCCAGAAAAACGACAGTCGCGGCGCAAACTGGTCAATATCCAAACCCGCCGCCAGTGCGGTGCGAATGTATTCCTTACCGTCGGCCAGGGTGTAAGCCAGCTCCAGCGCTGCATTGGCGCCCGCTTCCTGAATATGGTAGCCGGAAATAGAAATGGTATTAAAACGCGGCAGGTTCTTGGAGCAATAGGCAATAATGTCGCCGATGATTTTCATGCTCGGCTTGGGCGGATAAATATAAGTATTGCGCACCATAAACTCTTTCAAAATATCATTCTGAATGGTGCCCGCTAGTTTATCCTGCGTGACGCCCTGCTCTTCTGCGGCAACGATATAACCCGCTAAAATGGGCAGTACCGCGCCGTTCATAGTCATGGACACAGAGATTTTATCCAGTGGAATACCATCGAACAGGATTTTCATGTCCTCCACGGAATCAATCGCCACCCCTGCTTTACCCACATCACCGCTGACTCGCGGGTGATCCGAGTCATAACCTCGGTGTGTGGCCAAATCAAAGGCCACCGATACGCCCTGCCCACCCGCAGCCAACGCTTTGCGATAAAAGGCATTGGATTCTTCCGCAGTGGAGAAGCCCGCGTACTGGCGAATTGTCCACGGACGCCCTGCATACATGGTCGCCTGTGGGCCGCGCAGATAGGGCGACATACCCGGCAAAGTATTGGTGTATTCCAAAGCCTCCAGGTCTTCTGCGGTATAAAGCGCTTTAACGTCGATGCCTTCTGCAGTATGCCAGGTGAGGTCTTCGGGCGTCTTGCCCCGCATCTGTTTGGTGGCAAGGGCCTCCCAGTTCTCCAGAGTGGTGTTTGTGGGGTCGTAAATAGAATCAGTCATGGTGGTGGCCTTCGCCGGGCTGGTTAATCTCAATTAACACCCCGTCACAGCTTTTAGGGTGAATAAAAATAACTTGCGAACCGTGCGCACCGGGGCTTGGGGCATCACTTAAAAACTGATAACCCTTGGCTTTTAAGCGCTCGATATCGGCGTTAATATCGTCAGAGCGAAAACACAGGTGATGCAAACCGCCGCCCTTTTTCTCCAGATAAGTGGCTATCGGGCCAGCGCCATTTAAGGGGTGCACTAACTCGATAGACGTGGGGGGCAGCGGAAAAAAAGCGGTGGATGTTTTGGCTGCGGTTACATCCTCTGTACCCTCAAAATGCAGGCCAAAATCTTCCATAAAGCGCTTGATCGCCCGGTCAAAATCCGGCACCGCAATGGCAATATGGTCTAAGGCGGTAATCATGACGTTTCTCCCTGCACGGTGGTTAAAAAGCGATTGGTGGCCGCGCGCCTGCGCTGAGCGATTTCCTCCGGCGTCTCCGGAATCACTACTTCATCGGGCGTGATTTTAAAAATGGGCTGGCCTTTACTGATAATCATCCCATCGGTTTCTACCAGCACTTTTTCCACCGTGCCGGAGAACGGCGCGTAGACCTTGTTAAACATCTTCATCACTTCAATGATGAACAGTGGGTCGCCCGCCTCAAAATGATCACCCACTTGCACAAACGGTTCGTGCTCGGGAGATTCACGCGGATAAAACATACCCCCGCTTTCGGCGAGAATTTCGTCGGATTTTGCCACCGGCGGCGGCACTAATACCTTGGCCATCGCCGCCTGGGTGTCGGGGTCGGTCAAGGCTTCAGGAATATGAATGCTCAAATCTTCATTCACCGACAGCGCGTAGAAACCTGTTTGTTCAGCCAGTGCTGGCAGCATGGCCAATACATCCATACCCGCCTGGAACCCCTGATGCGCGGCGCGTATTTGATCCCAGGTTTGCGCCTCAATACCCGCTGGTGGCGACTCTTCCTCCAACTGTGTTTGCAGCTCAATCCAATCCAGCGCGTCCAGACGACGATTTAATTCATTGTAAAACGCCATCGCCTCGTCTAATACTCGTTGATCGTGATCCCATATCAGCGTGGCCGCCGGACGATTATCCGTGCTGTCCATGTTGAGAAAATGGTAGGTGTCAGCCAACAAGGACAGCGGGTTTTCATTCCAGGTGATGCGCCCGTCGATCATGGTATAACAATCGCGATTAATACTTAGCCAACCGCTTAACACATGGGGTTGGGCTAACAAGCTCTCAATGGGGCGCAGCAATAGCAACTGTTTGCGCGCCAGCGCGTTGCGCATGGCCGTCTCGGCTTCACCCTCAAGCCCCGCCAGAGCCTGACGAGAAATATGCCTATAGGCGTAATTGACATCCATATCCTGCGCGGCCTGTTTTAACTGACCCACCGCCGTCAAATACGGCACAATAAAACGCGTGGTTGGGCGCGCGTTGATGTGGTTGCCCAAAAACCAGTTCACAAGGCCGTAGTGAAATTCCAGGTTGGTGGATAAATCGTGGCCGCGCATTCGGGTCACGCGAATAATATCCGCCATATTCTGGTAGGCATCCAAACGGGAATCACCGACGGTCAGCAGCAGTGCAATATTGGAATCATAAGCGCCTGCCAGGGTGTATTTCATAAACACGTCGGTGTCGGGGTTGTGCAGGCTGATGCCCTGATCGTCGCGGATTTCCCCATCTGAGGCATCGCTCCAATACTCGATCACCCCGCCGGCGTGGGGCTGCAGTGCCTGGTTGGTCGCATTGAGACGTGCTTCTACAGAATCCTGATGGCGCAGCAGACGTTTCGGTTTCGGCAGATGCTTGCCGTGCGCGGCCAGAAGCACCATCATTTCCACCAGGGAATTAACCACAAAGCTATCGTTGGAATCAGCCGGGTTGGTAAACTCCAGGGAATAACACAGCTCACTGACGCGGTGCTCCACCTGAATACGGGTGTTCATTTCCATAAAAAAGTGTTTGTCACGATCGACGATACACTCAAATGTCGACACCGAATCAAGCCCTACTGCTTCACCAAAGCGCGTTGCTTCGGCCTCCATCGCCGCCAGGGTTTCACGCTCTTTTTGCAGCACCTCGGCCTCAACGGTTTTACCCGCCTGTTGCGCCAGCGAAGCGGCCTCGGCCAGGGATTCGTCGGTAACGGATACTTCCAGCAGTTTTTGTTCGTGCATTTGCAAAGAACAATCGCGACCGCCTATGGTAATCGCCCAGTCGCCATTGCCCAATACCTGAATTTCCTGGTGGCGGGTGGTTTCGATATTCAGTTCCACCAGCACGTTTTTATTGTCACCCACACCCGTGGCTTTTACTTCGTTAAGAATTTCCCGCACCAGCTCCGGGGTGCGATCAGCAGCCTGTTTGATACGTTCGCTGTCACTGCCCTCATAACTGGTGGGCGCGGCCATAATACGCTGGCCTTTACCGCCACCGCCGCCGATGGCCTTCAGGCGAATGCGGTTTTGGGGGTATTGGGCGTACATATCCTCCACCGCTTCGCGCAGGGTGTCACACAGTTGTTCGACGGTGTACACATCAATGCCTTTAGCATAAGCCGCCGCCAACACACGATCAGCTTTGTCAACTAATTCCAGCTCGGCATCGTCAAGCACTGCCGAATCAAGATCTAAACCTTTTTCTGCTACAAGGTTTTTCAGTGCCGCCGCGTCGGGATAGTGTTTGAGCAGGGTTAAGGCCGTGCCGTTATCGATGCCCGGGGTGACCGAGACACCGGTTTTTAAGGCGGTGCGCTTGGCTTCGTCTTTCAAGCCCGCCTCGCGCACGGTGCGCGAACAGGGGCCAATAAAATTAAGCCCCGCGTTTTCCATGGCGGCCACCATGGTTTCGTCTTCGGCCATAAAGCCATAGCCCGCAAAGATAGCGTTGTAGCCATTGGTTTTGGCGATATTGATAATTTGCGCGATGCGCGCCTGACGCTCTTCTTTATCCACGCCGCTGTAATCGGGCACGCGGTGAATATGATCGGGATTGCCAATGGCGCGAAGCTCGGGGGCTAGGGCATTGCGATACACGATAGAGTCTTTTTCCGACAATAAAATACCAACGTGGTCTATACCCATTTCGCGAAACACATCCATCGCCTCTTTGCGAATGGGGCCGCGGCAAATTATTAGCGGGCGAATATGACTGCAATCAAATTGGGCGACCCAGGGGCTAGATGCGTTTACCAGTCTGCGGTCGCGGTGAATCAAGGGGTTATTTAAATAATGTTCGTTTGACACGGGTAGTATCCTTATATAAGCCGCAGATCAGTGGAATTCACGTTGCACACCAGCCATGGGCGCGCATTGATAGTGACGCAAATGAAAAGCCATGTTTTGTGCCAATACCTGGCGTAAATCCGCAGGCATCACGATTTGTGAAATAGAGCCCAAACTCAAGGCTTCTTCGGGGTTCATCAACTCTCGCTCATAGCGCTTGGCGAGCTGAGCCTCTTCCGCTTTTTGCCAGTCGCTGACTAAGGCCTCCGCTGCATCGCGCGCCTGCGCGTCACTTAGGCCCGCGGCCTTTTGCGCCTGCGCTTCCTGGGCGATACGTGCCGGAACGCTGCCGCGCAGTTTTCGCAGTTCATCTTTATACACATATTCAACGCCCGCAGGCCCCATCACCGCCACCCGCGTGGTAGGCAGAGCGACCACCAGGTCGGCGCCGGTGGAATAGTTGTTGTAGGACGCGTAAGCGCCGCCAAAAGCGTTGCGTACCAGCACCAGAAAACGCGGTGTGCGAAGGTCTACAATGGCATCGAGCATGGCTCGTCCAGCCTGCACAATACCGCGGCTCTCCTGCTCCTTGCCCGGTAAAAAGCCCGTGGTGTCTTCCAGGAAAATCATGGGAATATTGTAGAGATTACAAAAGCGGATAAAGCGCGCGTTTTTGTAGGCGGCATCCACATCGATTTGCCCCGATGCCACCGCGGAATTGTTTGCCACAAAACCGATCACATTACCGCCCATACGTCCAAGGGCGGTGACGGTATTGCGCGCGCGATCGGGTTGAATTTCCAGGAAATCGCCGTGATCACACAGTTGCTGAATTAGGATGCTGATATCCACTGGCGTGTTAAAACCAGTGGGTGAATTAAAGGCTTTTTTCAACAGGATATCGATATCCCAGGTTTTGCGCGTAATCGAGTCTGAGCTTTGCTGAAACGGTGCCAACTCGCCATTGTGACTCGGCAGATAATTCAGCAACTCGCGCACCTTTCTCAACGCCGCCACTTCATCCGGCGCCACGAAATCCGTCACCCCGCTCTGGCTGTGAACACCCGGACCGCCCAGCTCGTCGGGGGTCACATCTTCGCCCAACACGGACTTGACTACACCGGGGCCAGTCAGGCCAAAAAAGGTATCGTTGGGTTGAATCAAAAAACTGCCCTGACGCGGCAAATAAGAGCCACCGCCCGCATTAAAACCAAACATGCACATAATGGAGGGGACAATACCGCTGATTTTACGCAGTGCGGTAAAAGCATCGGCGTAACCATCGAGGCCACCAACACCGGCGGGAATATAGGCACCGGCGCTGTCGTTAATGCCCACCAGGGGGATTTTACGCTTGGCGGCCAGTTCAAACAGGCGAGCGAGCTTGCGACCGTTAGTGGCGTCCATAGAGCCTGCGCGCACGGTGAAATCGTGACCGTACAACGCCACATCGCGACCGTTGACTTTGATGATGGCCGTGACCAGGGAGGCGCCATCGAGATTAGGCCCCCAGTTTTGGAACAATATCTCCGGTTGCTCATCGCTCAAATAGCGAATTCGCTCCCAGATGGTCATGCGGTTTTTTTGGTGCTGACGCTCTATCGCTTTGACGCCCGCAGCGGCATAGGGACGCTGTTTTAATCGCGCCCCCGCCTTTAAGGTTTCTTCATAGGGGCCAGGTGCTGCGCTGATTTCACCAGGTACGCCAAAATGCTGTTCGGTAGCACTGGCGAAGGGGTTTGATAAAGATACCACGGTGGTGGTGGGTTTGGATGCACTCATATTCTTAGCAAAGCTCCTTAGCCGTTTTTGGTGAGATATTAATGGCGCAACAAAGCCTCCGCGGCTCAATAACGCAGTAAATCCAAGCTTTCACGATAATTCCTACACTTATCTAAGTCAAACTGACTTTAGTGGGTATTTCGTCACAGCAGTGCCCTACCAGCCCGACAGCTGTGCCGTATTTGAGCGTTTTCGCGATTTACCTGGAGCCGCGTTGCTCGATAGCGCGCACGGGGCAAATCGCGCCGGCCGCTACGACATCATTACCGCCTGCCCCGATACGCAGGCGCCACATCCTGCGCGCAGCACTGACCTCAAACAATGGCTGGCGCAGGCCAAGGATTACCATCGCGAACACTGGGGGCAGCTGCATCGCCAGCTCAGCCACCTGCCATTTTGCGGCGGCTTTTTAGGTTATCTGGAGTACGAAGCGGGCAACGCA
>PDSN01000204.1 GCA_002748505.1 Gammaproteobacteria bacterium
GCTGGCTTGATTAATGCCGACCCCCGTGAAATGGTTTGGACGTCCGGTGCCACCGAGTCCGACAACCTGGCCTTAAAAGGTGTCGCACATTTTTATTCCCGCCGTGGTAAGCACATTATCACCTCAAAAATTGAACACAAAGCCGTACTGGATTCCTGTCGCCAACTGGAGCGCGAAGGTTTTGAGGTCACTTACTTAGACCCCAACGCCAGTGGCCTGATTGAGCCGGCATCGGTACAGGAAGCCCTGCGCGACGATACGATTTTAGTCTCTATCATGCACGCCAATAATGAAATTGGCACGGTGAATGATATTGCTGAAATTGGTAAAATTACCCGTGCAGCCAAGGTGCTGCTGCATGTGGACGCGGCGCAATCTGCAGGGAAAGTTCCCGTTGATGTGGAGGCGATGAACATTGACTTGCTGTCGGTGTCGGGGCATAAGATGTATGGTCCCAAAGGCATTGGTGCCTTGTATGTGCGCCGCAAACCGCGCGTGCGCCTGGAAGCACAGATGCACGGTGGCGGCCATGAGCGCGGTATGCGCTCGGGCACGCTGGCGACCCACCAGATTGTCGGCATGGGCGAAGCGGCGCGTATCTGTCGTGAGGAAATGGCTCAGGAAGGGGAGCGTCTGGCGGGGCTGCGGCAACGCTTTTGGCAGGCGATCAGCGATATCGAAGAGGTGCATTTGAACGGAGACCCTGCCCGGCGTGGCGAATGTATCCATTAATTTTGTGGAGGGGGAATCCCTGATTATGTCGCTGAAAGATCTGGCTGTGTCCAGTGGTTCCGCCTGTACTTCCGCAAGCCTGGAGCCCTCTTACGTGTTGCGCGCACTGGGTCTTAACGATGAGTTGGCACACAGTTCGCTGCGCTTCAGTTTTGGCCGCTTCACCACCGCAGAAGAGGTGGACAAAGCGGTAGCACAGTTGCGCCATGCGGTGGATAAACTGCGCGCATTGTCGCCACTTTGGGATATGTACAAAGACGGTATTGATTTGGATTCAGTGCAGTGGGCTGCCCACTAACAGCGACTGCATTTTTCTTAGGGGAGAGGGAATATGGCTTATAGCGAAAAAGTGTTGGACCACTACGAAAATCCACGCAACGTCGGCAAAATGGACGCGGCGGCGAAAAACGTGGGCACCGGTATGGTGGGTGCTCCCGCCTGTGGTGATGTGATGCGTTTACAGATTCAGGTTAACGACGACGGCATTATCGAAGACGCCAAGTTCAAAACCTACGGCTGCGGATCGGCGATTGCGTCCAGTTCGCTGTTGACCGAGTGGGTAAAAGGTAAAACCCTGGACGAAGCCTCGGCCATCAAAAACATTGAAATTGCCGAGGAACTGGCATTACCGCCGGTGAAGGTGCACTGCAGTGTTTTGGCGGAGGACGCCATCAAAGCGGCGGTTAAGGATCTCAGAGAGAAAAACGGGTAAGACAATGGCTATCAGTATCACCCAAGCGGCGGCGCGGCACGTGCGTCGCCAGCTCGATCAACGGGGCAGTGGCCTGGGTATTCGCGTGGGCGTGAAAACCAGCGGTTGTTCGGGCATGGCCTATGTGCTGGAGTTTGTTGATGAAGCTGAGCCGGAAGATACCGTATTCGAAAACGATGGTGTGCAGCTTTATGTCGACCCCAAAAGCCTTGTTTATCTCGACGGCACGGAAATGGACTACGTGCGCGAAGGTGTTAACGAGGGGTTTGAATTTCGCAATCCCAACGCCACCGGCGAATGCGGTTGTGGTGAGAGCTTCACGGTATAAACGTGGATTTAAGCCAGAATTATTTTGAACTGTTTGGCTTGCCGGTGCAGTTTGAGCTTGATGAAAGCGAGCTTGGGCAGCGCTTCAGGCAGTTACAAAAAGCGCTGCACCCGGATAAATTCGCCAGCGCTGATGCCGCTTCCCAGCGTGTTGCCATGCAGTATTCCTCCAGGGTAAATGAAGCGTACAGCGTATTAAAGTCGCCTTTGCCACGGGCGCTTTATCTGCTGGAACTCGCGGGTTTTGACGCCGCCAGGGTTGCCGAACACAAACCCGGCGGCGCGTATCTGATGCAGCAACTGAAGCAGCGCGAAGCGCTTGAGGACGCAGGCACGGAAGCGCAACTGGTCGGGTTATTAGCGGATGCCAACGGCGTATTTCACCGCGAGCACCAGGCGCTTGTGCTGGCGTTTGGGCATTGATCTTGGTACCACCTATTCCCTGATTGCCACGGTAAAAGAGGGCGATGTCACCGTGTTAGCCGATGAACACGGCCAGCAGCGTTTGCCCTCCGCGGTGAATTACAGTACCCCAGGGGCGCCTCTGGTGGGCGAGGCCGCGCGAGCCTTAGCGGCATCGGCGCCGCGCGATACGCTGGTGTCTGCCAAGCGATTTTTAGGGCGCTCCGCCAGCGAAATTAAAGCGGCGGCCAGGCGTGCGGGCTATCAACTTGAGGATGAAAACGCCGCCTCTGCCCAGTTCTTAACGGCAAGTGGCACAATCAGCCCAGTGCGGGCCAGCAGCGATATTCTGAAAACCCTGTTGGCTCGCGCAAAGGCCGATCTGGGCGGCGAACTAAGCGGGGTGGTGATTACCGTACCCGCCTATTTCGATGATGCCCAGCGCCAGGCCACCAAAGATGCGGCCACATTGGCGGGGGCAACCGTACTGCGTTTAATCAACGAACCCACCGCCGCAGCACTGGCCTATGGTTTAGATCAGCAGACCCAGGATTTGGTCGCCGTGTATGATTTAGGCGGCGGTACCTTTGACGTTTCTGTGCTGCGCTTACAGGGCGGTGTATTTGAAGTGTTGTCCACCGGCGGCGACACCGCACTCGGCGGCGATGATTTTGACCACCTCATTGCCGATTGGGCGCTGGCGCAAAGCGGTGCCGACCTTTGCGCCGCGAACTACCGCGCGTTATTGGACAGCAGCCGCCGCGCAAAAGAATCGCTCACTGAGCAGGAGCAGGCCAGTGTTTTCCTGCCCGATGGCGCAGAACTGACCCTTGACCGCGAGCAGTTTAAAAGCTTGATCAGCCCATTGCTTGAACGCACCGTAAGCGCCTGCCAGCAGGCACTGCGGGATGC
>PDSN01000203.1 GCA_002748505.1 Gammaproteobacteria bacterium
CTCTTAAAGGGGCGCTGTTGCGGCGAGTTCAATTGTAATAGTTGTCCGTGGTGTCATACTCAGAGGCAATGCACCGAGTATAGCACCGCCTGGTTGCCAAACAATGTTTCCTATTTGCCGCCGACGTGAATCTTACTCCGCTCCCGTAGCGCTGGGGCAGGGGGGCGCCAGGCTCGTCTTAGTAGCCGGATTCTTTCTGATGCCTCACGGCAAGAATCGTCGCGTTCTCACCATCGAAGCGATACAACGCGACATAGCCACTGTTTCCAAAATCGATCAACCATTCCCGAAACACGGGATCCATATCTTCAACTGGACGCCCTGCCTCTGGCTGGTGCGCCAGTATTTTCACGCCCGTCCGTATTGTTTTGATGGCGCGTCGAGCCGCGTCTTCATCTTTCAGGGCAAGGAAACGATAGAGCCGCTGTACGTCAGCGAGAGCTGGCGGAGACCAGATCAGGTGTGGCACTTAGGAATTTCCACGTCCTGGCCTGCCTCAAGCTTCGCCAGCCAGGCGTCAGCTTCTTCAAGTGTCAGGTGCAGTCCATTTTCCTGGTAGGCTTCCCAGGCGCGCAACGCATCCTGTTTGAACGACGCTCGTTTTTCCTCACGCTCAACATAGTCTCGAATCGCTTCGTTAATAAGTTGATGCGGTGAGCACCGCCGCGCGTCAGCCAAATGCTGAATCCGGCTTTCCAGCTTGTTGTCAAGTTGCACCGCTGTTGCCATATTGCACCTGCTATCCACTATCGCGTTTTGTCTTCATTGTCGCGCTCTCCGGCGTCGTGCTCAGAGGCTATGCGCTGAGTATAGCACCGTCTGATTGCCAAATACTGTTTCCTATGCGGCCTTTGCTTCAAGGTCTCACACCTTGCGTTTCCCCAGTGCCTGCTCCAGTCCCTTGACCGTGCCTCGCAGCTCCGCTGCCAGCTCCTTGGCGACTGTGGCATCACTTTGTGCCTGTTCTAATTGCTGCTTCAATTTAACTATGGCAGCTCAAATATATGTCCTAATGGTTCCATCTGCTGATGGAGTATTCTGATAATAATAATATCTTGCTCGCGTTGCCGGTAAAAAATGGCGTGCCGCTGGTGATCATGACGGCGCACACCATCTGCGATTTCTTGGCACTCATACCCCGCTAATGGAGAACTGGACAACAGATCAAAGGTGCTCTCCAAGCTATCGGTGTAATTGTCGGCCTGGAGAACACCGAAGTTAAGCAGGGTATATTCGTATATAGATGCAAAATCCTCTGCTGCCAGGTTGGACAGCTTATACATGGTGCTTCTTTTTCACCTGGTCGGCTATATCGCGCAGAGACAAATCGCTTTCACCGCTTCGCTCCCCAGCTTCAACAGCATTTCTTAATGCGGTCGTTTGATTTTCCTGGCGCTCAAGCAATCTCAAGGCCGAGCGGACGACCTCGCTGGTAGAGCCGTAGCGGCCAGACTCAATCAACTTCCCTACAAAGTCGTCTAGTTGTGAGCCGATAGTGACGCTCGTTGTCCTGGGCATGGCCTAACTTCCTGTGTGAATAGTTAACACAATTGTAGCATCTTCGGT
>PDSN01000082.1 GCA_002748505.1 Gammaproteobacteria bacterium
GGGTCAACGCTGCGGTCAGCGTGGTTTTACCGTGGTCAACGTGCCCAATGGTGCCCACGTTGACGTGGGGCTTACTGCGTTCAAATTTTTCCTTTGCCATGACGACAATCTCTCCTAAACACCGGCCGTAGCCACACTGTTAAATAATAAAATCGGCTATGCCGACCTTCACACTTACAACTTACCCAACTCGCAATACACGCCGAAACGAGACAAGTGGAGCTCATAACCGGACTTGAACCGGTGACCTCTTCCTTACCAAGGAAGTGCTCTACCGACTGAGCTATATGAGCCTAAAACCGCGCCGTTCTTGGAGCGGGTAGCGGGAATCGAACCCGCATCATCAGCTTGGAAGGCTGAGGTTCTACCATTGAACTATACCCGCTACGCACTCGTATTGTATTGGTGGAGGGGGGTGGATTCGAACCACCGAAGCTTTCGCGTCAGATTTACAGTCTGATCCCTTTGGCCACTCGGGAACCCCTCCAGAAGGCGGCATATTGTCCAGACGTGCGCAACTTTTGTCAACACCCTTTCAGAATTATTTTAAGCCTGAATGTTTTTTATGGTGCAGCGCAGAGATTATACAGGCCAAAACAAGCAGACCCTGGCCCCGCCTTCGGGGGATTTCGCGATCATCACCCTGCCCTTATGCAGCTGGGCAATACGATTGACAATGGCCAGCCCCAAGCCAAAACCGCTGTGCCCGCCGCGCTCATCAGCTCCCAGGCGCGCAAACGCCGACAGTGCCAGACTGCGGTGCTCCACAGCGATGCCCGGCCCGTCGTCATCGACACATAAACGGCACCCTTTGTCGCCTAACGCCACTCTGACACAAACGCGCCTGTGCGCGTAGCGCTCGGCATTGCCAACCAGGTTGTCCAGCGCCCGCGTGAGCAGGCGCTCATCGACCAGCACATTGCCCACATCCGCCGCCACGTCACAACCGAGCTCACAGCGATAACCCAGCGCACTGCGCTTTGCCACATAGGCATCGAGCCAGGGGCGAATCGGCAGGGACTCCATACGCGGCGTAAGGTTTTCTTCACTCAGGCTCGCATAGCCCAGCATCTCATCAATCAAGGTATTTAATTCATCGATGTCTTCAAGCATCGCCGCGTGGTGCCGGTCGCGATCAAGCTGAGTTTTAGCGCTGGACATCATTTCAAGCGCAAAATGCATACGCGCCAGCGGTGTGCGCAGCTCATGGGATACCGCGTGGGTTAATTCCTGATGCGAACGCAGCAACCACTGGATGCGCTGGGCCATGGCATTGAAAGCCTGCCCCACGGGCGCAAGCCAAGACCCCGACGCCATCGCCACCCGGGATGAGAAATCCTGGGCCCCAAAGCGCTGCGCAGATTGCTGCAAGTGATCCAGATCCCTCGCCAACGGCCTCAGCCAGAAAAACACGATCAAACCTATGGTGAAATAAAACAGCGGCACCACCCACAACACCAGCGCATTTTCGTTGATGGGCGCTGGGATGAGTGCCAGTACCCGATCACTGCCCCCAAGGCGACGATAAAACACGGGGTTATCCCCGCTATCAAACAACACCACCACCTCGCCCGCAGACAGGCGCTGATGGACATCCGTCATTGTCAGGAAGTCATCGAGCAAAAGCAGTTGTGCAGGAATATCGGTTTGGGTTTGAATGTTGTCTAAAAACGCATCACCTGGCGCCGCCTGCCACAACTGTTCCGCCAAGACAAAGCTACCGCGAATCAACTGTTGCTCGCGTTGCCACTGTTGATGTTGAGCGCGTGATTCCAGAAAGAATTCCAGCACCATCCCCACTACCAATACCAGCAACGCCAAAGCGAGATAGACCCGCCAAAAAAACACACTGGCGCGCGCTGAACTCAAGCGGACGCACCCTGCCCCGCCGCCAGCAAATACCCCTTACCCCACACCGTTTTTATCAGTCTGGGGCGCTTTTGGTCGTCGCCGAGCTTTTTGCGAAGATGGGACACGTACACATCTACTGTGCGATCAAGCCCATCGTATTCTATACCGCGCAGCTCTCTATAAAGGGTATCGCGAGATACCACGGTTCCCGCCGCTTTGAATAGAATATGCAACAGTTCAAACTCCTGCGTGGTCAAGTCCAGCGCTTCATTATTCTTATAAGCTGTTTGCGTGGCGATACATATGCGCAGCGCACCACACTGCAAATACTCCCGCTGTGGCTGGCGCCCACTGCCGTTTACACGGCGCAGCAGCGCGCGAATTCTGGCCAGCAACAGGCGCGGCTCGACAGGCTTACAAATATAATCGTCTGCGCCAAGCTCTAAGCCCACAACCTGATCAATATCGGCGGTCTTTGCGGTCAACATCATCAGTGGGCCATCGTAGCGCTCACGCAGCGCCCGACACAAACTCAGGCCATCCATACCCGGCAGCATCAGATCCAAAATAATCACGTCCGGCTCGTCGTCAAGCTGATGCAGCACCTCATCGCCTCGGACAAAACAGCGTACTGAAAACTCATGTGCCTGCAGGTACTCGCTGATTAAAGCCGCCAGACGTTCGTCATCTTCCACCAGCACAACTGAGAAATCGCCCATCACCAGCCCTTTTGTTGTTTGTTCCTAAAAGATGCTCCAAGGATGCCGTCTGCGACGGCGCTTGGGGTTGCGCTGATTTACCCCCACAATCCTCACCGTAATCGGGGCAAGCCGACGCGAATGCTCACCGCGCGTCAACCAGTATTGCACGTGCTCTTTGGCACTTAAATGATGGCGCGCAGCGCCTCGCTCAGACTGCTGCCAACAGCGCAGGGGCTCGCCCTCGTTCACAGAGGTGTACAGACAGTAGTCGCCCGCATCGAGCGCGTGCCACTCAAGCAACACCGACATCACGCAGGGTTTATCGTCTATCGTGTCCAGCAAACACACACCAGGACGCGCGGTAAGTACCACCTCGGCCGCTATAGCCTGTTTTACCCAGACACAGCCAACACATAGCAGCATCAGACCGAGCGCGCCAATACGCACACCTCTCGAACTCGCCCCCCTAAAATTCATAGTACACCCCAAAAAACACTGTTTGAGAGGTGTCTTCTGCGACCCAGGGGCTCTTGCTGATACTGTCGTCAAAAGCCGAAGCCTGCCACAAACCCAGCACTTGCCAGTGATCGCTCAGGCGATAAGCAACATTGAAGCGCGCGAAACCCGTCAAGGCATCACCTGCTTTGTAGGCGGCGCGCAGCTTGTTGACCTCGTGGGCGCGCACACCATAAAAATAATTCGCCGCTTGCGAGCTTTTCCAGACCAGACCGAGCCCGGGACTGAGCGACCAGCGCCCACGCTTGAAATGATAAGCAGCCGAAAGCCAAAGCTCCTGTCCGTCGTGCCTGCCACTCACATCCGTGAGCAATTGTGCCTGCACCTCGACACCACCGCGATAGTACAACCACTCCAGGCCCGCATCGACCGTAAGGCCGCGCCGTGGTGGCCGCTCTCTCTGCTGAGCTATCGGCTTGCTGTCAGGGTCTTTTTCCGGCAACGGCGATATCGTCGTATCCCCAGACTCCACTTGATCGACGCCAACACCGAGAAAACCAAAGCCGGCACGGTTAAAATGCGAGAAAAATACGCGCTCGCTGCCAAGTCCGGCGATGGCGTTGATATCCCAGTGCTCACCACTGCCGACAAACCAGCCGATATCACCGTTATCAAAGAAGAAATACTCGCCAAAATAGCTGAGCTGCACACCGCCGTAGACAGGCACATCCTCGCCATTGACCAGCGGGTTTTCGCGTTGCCCATAACCCACAGCAATGCCCACTCGCCAAGGGCTGAGGTCGTCACCGTAGCGTGCGCTGGGGTAGAGCGACTCACAGCTCGGCACAGCCGCATTCTCTGCACGCGCTTCAGAAGATACCACGCAGCCCGACCCTGCGTGCACTAACGCAGACACCAGCATCAGCAACGCAGCCAGCAATCTATGCAAAAATGTTTTCATGCGTATCAGCTTCTCACAGGCCACAAGTAAAAACCGTTAAACTTCTTAACCGCCCGTTAAAAAGTGTAACTTATCTATCGGCACACACCCGCCGCACAACTTTACAAAACACTACAAACTTGTAGCAAATACTTACTGTCTCGGCCAGCGCGTTGGCGTATGGTATTCTTCCCAGACAATCACCGCCATGAGGTCCACATCGTGAATAATCTACGCTCCAGTCTTACGGCATTATCCATAGTCATCGGCCTTGGCGCGTGCGGAGGTGGCGGCAGCAGTGATAGCGTCAATGCGTCAGACCCATCTCCCGTCGCCCCCCCGCCCACCGACGCCGCCAAAACCCCAGGCCTCTTTGTAAAGGCTGGCTCGGCAGATGAACTGGGCAACTTACTGCGAGACGGCATCAAGAATGGCAGTTATGTAAGCCGATCCAGTCAGCTGGTGCTATCGCCCGACTGCCCAAACTGTGCAGTGGCCGATGAAGCCGAAGTAGTCAGCGGTGATTTCTCCCGCAGCAATGTTCAAGAAGCGGGCGTCGATGAAGCCGACATCGTTAAATACGACGGCAGTATTCTGTACCAGCTGAACATGCCCGCAAACATCGGTGTTGTCGAAGCGCAGTCCGCTGCATCCAACAACCCACCCGCACCCTATATCAAGCTTTGGCAAACTGACCCGGTAAACGCCACAGCCAAGTCCGCAGGTCGTATTACACTATCCCAAGAGCGTTTTTACCAAGCTGGCATGTATGTACACGCCAACGATTTATTAGTGATTCAAGAAACCACTCCAGAAGTAGACGTCGCCCTGTTCGCCGAACCCTACTACTGGCAAAACGGCAGAAGCGTTGTTAAACGCTATGATGTCAGCGACAGTGCAAACCCCACGCAAAACTTATCGCTGCAAATTGACGGCTCTTTACTTGGCAGTCGCTTGATTGATGGCACGCTGTACTTGATTACCCGCTTTTCACCGACAATTGACGATATCATCGTCTACCCGGATGGCGCGGAGCAAGTCGACAGCAACCGCAAGGCGGTGGACAACACTAAGACAGCGGATTTGCTGCCCAGAATCACCATCAACCGGCAAACACAAACACTGACCAGCGCTGTGGACTGCTACGTACCAAACCCCGACTACTCAGAACTACCCAGGCTTCCCTCCGATGGCAGTCTGGTCAATGTCACCGCGATCAATTTAAACGCACCCGATTCGGTGAGTAACTTTTGCATGAGCGGCTGGGTGAGCGGTTTTTATGTGTCAGCCAAAAGCCTGTATTTGACCGCCAACGTCGGCAACAACAGCACCTTGATTCACAAAATTGCCCTGGCCGATGGCGCGCCGGAATACCGCGGCTCCGGCAGCGTGCCCGGCTACATCGGCACACATAACCCCGCGTTCCTGATGGGCGAGAAAGACGACGCATTGATGGTATTTAGCAGCTATTATAGAGACGGCGACTTCATGGCAACGGTAGATCCGCTAAACGACGTAACTGACAACAGCGCGGTCATCAACCAAAGCATCGCAACCTACGGTGAGCACCGCCTGACAACCCTGCGTGAATCCAGCAGCGCCTTCGCCCTGGAACAGGTGGCACAGCTGCCCAACGAAAACGCTCCGGCGCGCATCGGCAAAGATGGCGAGAGTTTTTACAGTGCACGCTTCGCGGGCAACAAAGCCTTCGCCGTTACCTTTAAAATCATTGACCCGCTGTATGCCTTTGACATCAGCGACCCCACCACGCCCCGCCTTGCGGGCGAGCTGGAACTACCCGGTGTATCGCATTTTCTACAGCCCCTGGGCGATAACTATTTACTGGGCATAGGCCAGAATATGGCGGGCGCGCAGCAGGTCACCCCCAGCGGCGTAAAAGTGGTACTGTTTGACGTCACGAACATCACCGCGCCCGTTGTCGTCAATGATTTTATCATCGGCAAACGCGGCAGCCGCAGCGCAGCGGAATATGACCACCTCGCCCTGTCTGTGCTACAAACTGAGGAGGGCTATCGCATAGCGTTGCCTGTTGAGCGCCACGACAAACCCATCGATCAGGGCGGCGCTACACCCCCCTCTGCGTGGCACCAATGGTCAGAAAGCGCTCTCTATTTATTCTCCCTGAGCACCGCCACCGGTGAGCTTAGCCTGGACAATAAAATCATCGCCGCCAGTATTGACCCTGACTTTGACGGCTCTTCGGTTCAGCGATCACTTTATCGAAGTCGATCGGTGATTCACAACGACGCCGTGTTTTTCTCACTGCCGCCTCGCCTGCTGGGCGGTCGCTGGCAGTAACAACCGCCCACACCTCCTCCCATTTACGCCCCTCCCCAGTGTGGAGGAGGGGCAAGCAATACAAGACAAGTCTTCCTGTTTTTCTTATAATTCCCCTGTACTGCAAAAAAAACGATGGAGTACAGCATGATATTAGAATTAGAAGACCTGCGAACCCTGTATCACAAGCGCGTACCCAAGATGTTCCGAGGCTATGCGGAGTCCGGCTCCTGGAGCCAGCAAACCCTCGCGGACAACGTGCAGGATTTTAAAAAAATCTATTTTCGCCAGCGCGTGGCGCGAGAGCTTGAGCCGCTGAGTCTTGAGACCACACTGCTCGGCACCAACTACAAAATGCCACTGGGCCTTGCGCCAGTGGGGATGCTGGGTATGCAGCACGCCGATGGCGAGATTAAAGCCGCCCGCGCCGCCGAGCGTTTTGGCGTGCCGTTTACCCTATCAACCATGAGCGTCTGCTCGATGGAGGCCGTGGCGGAGGCTACGCAAAGCCCGTTTTGGTTTCAACTCTACGCGCAAAAGGATCAGGACTTTACCCGCAGTTTGATCGAGCGAGCTAAGGCCGTGCGCTGCTCGGCACTGGTACTGACACTCGACCTGCAAGTAATCGGCAAACGCCACGCGGATCACCGCAATGGCCTGTCGACCAAACCGGGTTTGACCCTGAAAAACATACTCGATATGGGCCGTCGTCCGCGCTGGGCGCTCAACATGGCGCGCACCAAAAACCAGAGCTTTGGCAACATCCAGGGTCACGCTGCGGGCGTGGACGATATGGGCGATCTCATGGCCTGGACAGCGGCGAGCTTCGATAAAAATCTCAATTGGGATAACGTCAAACGCTTCCGCGACCAGTGGGACGGCCCGCTCATCATAAAGGGCATTATGGAAACAGAAGATGCCGAAAAGTGTAAGGCCATCGGCGCAGAGGCCATTGTCGTCTCCAACCACGGCGGTCGGCAGCTCGACGGCGCACCCTCGGCTATCAGCGTACTCCCCGAAATTGTCGATAACGTCGGCGATGGTATGGAAGTTTGGATGGACAGCGGGATTCGCTCGGGGCAGGACATGCTGCGCGCTGTAGCGCTCGGCGCCAAAGCCGTCCTCGTGGGTCGCCCACTGGTGTATGCGGTGGGTGCTATGGGTGAACAAGGCGTGACCAGAATGCTGGAGATTTTCTACGAGGAAGCTTCAACAACGATGGCATTTACGGGGCACCGTGATATCAGCGCGGTGTCGCGAAACGATATTATTGTCAGGGACTGACCGCCTCGTCTTGATCTCGCTGTCCCGTCCAGGTAAGCCAGATGGACGGGGTACGGCACCACGGCTGAAAGAGCTACATTAAACGCCCTCGCCCCGTCCCGGGGCGGACGCGCAACGTCAATGCTGCAAATACAACGCCACACCCGCGCGCAGCGCGTGCCGCCGCATGTCGTTATTATTCCTGAGTTCTGCCAATTAGTGTGAGTTTTTCAAGATTTCCAGCAAATTGCCGTCTAAAAGCGGGGTTTCGGCTGTTTTTAACACGTATTTTTCT
>PDSN01000202.1 GCA_002748505.1 Gammaproteobacteria bacterium
GTTACCGCACAATCCGCCACGGGAACCTGCCAGGGGCCTACCATCTGATCGCGATGCACCATGCCGGTGATTGAACGGTCACCGATGGTGATCAAAAAGTTTTTACTGGCCACCGCCGGCAATTGCAATACTTTTTCCAGTGCATCAGCGGCGTCGATACCCGCCAGGCGCAGGGGCTGCTGTTTTACCTGCATACGCGCGACTTCACGCTGCATTTTGGGCGGTTTGCCAAACAGTACCGACATGGGCAAATCCACTGGCGCATTGTTAAACTGAGTATCACCGAGGCTTAAGTGCAGGGCCTCGGTGGCCTCGCCCACCACCGCGTAAGGGCAGCGCTCGCGTTCACAAATATCAGCAAAACGGGGCAGATCCTCAGGCTGTACGGCGAGCACATAGCGCTCCTGAGATTCATTACACCAGATCTCAAGCGGCGACATGCCCGGTTCATCGTTGGGCACGTTGCGCAGCGCAAAACGCCCGCCCCTGCCGCCGTCTTTAACCAGCTCGGGTAAGGCGTTGGACAGACCACCCGCACCCACATCGTGAATAAAGGCAATCGGGTTGTTATCGCCCAACTGCCAGCACCTGTCGATAACCTCCTGACAGCGGCGTTCCATTTCCGGGTTTTGACGCTGCACCGAGGCAAAATCCAGATCTTCCGCCTGAGCGCCGCTGGCAATCGATGAGGCCGCACCACCACCCAGACCAATCAACATCGCCGGGCCGCCGAGCACAATCAGTTTGGCACCCACTGCAATTTCACCCTTGGCCACATGCTCCTCGCGCACATTGCCATAGCCACCGGCTAACATAATCGGCTTGTGATAACCGCGCACCTCGTCGCCATTGACACCCGGCACCAGCGCTTCGAAAGTTCGAAAATAACCGCAGAGATTGGGGCGCCCAAATTCGTTGTTGAACGCCGCGGCACCAATCGGGCCTTCGATCATGATATCCAGCGCAGACACCATGCGCGCAGGCTTACCGTAGGGCTGTTCCCAGGCGTGGGTATAGTTGGGTATTTGCAGGTTAGACACGGAAAAGCCGGTCAGCCCTACCTTGGGTTTGGAGCCGCGCCCCACCGCGCCCTCGTCGCGAATTTCACCGCCAGCGCCGGTGCCCGCACCGGGAAACGGCGCAATCGCCGTGGGGTGGTTGTGGGTTTCCACCTTCATCAGCAGGTGAATGGACTCCCTGGAATAATCGTATTCGCCGCTTTGCGCGTCGGGATAAAAACGCCCCGCCACCGGCCCCCTGACCACAGCGGCATTATCGGAATACGCCGACAGCACATTTTCTCCGCCGCAGCGATAGGTGTTGCGAATCATGCCAAACAGACTTTCAGCCTGAGGTTCACCGTCGATCACCCAGCTGGCATTGAATATCTTGTGGCGACAGTGTTCGGAGTTGGCCTGCGCAAACATCATCAATTCAACATCCGACGGGTTGCGATCGAGCTGGACAAAACTATCGACTAGATAATCCATCTCATCCGCTGCGAGCGCGAGTCCAAGCTCTGTATCTGCCCGTTCCAATG
>PDSN01000083.1 GCA_002748505.1 Gammaproteobacteria bacterium
GCGCAGGTGAGCGATGCGGTGATTGTGGCCATTATTTGTGATCGCGGTGACCGCTACCTGTCCACTGGCGTGTTTGAAAACTAGCGGAGTGCAGCATGGTTAAGGTTCGCGCGGAACACGCCTTGGATGCCCAGGGTAAGGCAGATATAGACACCTGGCTGGCGCGGTTCCCCATTCCCTTAAGCGACAGTGATAGCGAACTGTTACAGCGGGCCGTAACACTGCTTTATCAGGCTTGCCAGAATACTGCGATTGTATGCACAGACTGGGGCGATCAGGGCAATTGTGTCAGTTATGGCCTGGATATCAGCTATGTGCTGGCAGAATTGCATGTAGGCATTGACTGCTTGTTGGCGGGGATGATGTATCGCGCGGTGCGCGAGCAGCGTTTAACCCTTGACGATGTGCGCGAGCAATTTGGCGATGCGCCGGCGCACTTGCTTGAGGGTGTGTTAAAAATGGCTACCATCAGTGAGCTGCGTACCTATCGCGATCGGCCGGTATTGGGACAGGCGGAGAGTCAGCAGGACAATATCCGCCAAATGCTGGTATCGATGGTGGACGATGTGCGTGTGGCCCTGATTAAACTGGCCGAACGTACTCTGGCCATTCGCGCGGTAAAAAACGACCCCGATGCGCGCGAACACGTGGCGCAGGAGGTTTTTGATATTTATGCACCCCTGGCCCAGCGTTTAGGTATCGGTCATTTAAAATGGGAGCTGGAAGACCTGAGCTTTCGCTACATTTACCCCGACGCCTATAAAAAACTCGCCCGTTTGCTGGATGAAAAAAGACTGGAGCGCGATGATTTTATCAAACGCGTCAGCAATCAGCTTGAGCAGGTATTGACCAGCGGCGGCGTGTGCGGGGCGCAAATCAGTGGTCGCGCGAAACACATTTACAGTATCTGGCGGAAAATGCAGCGCAAAGGTATTGGGTTTTCGCAGGTCTACGATGTGCGCGCGTTTCGTATCATCGTGCCCAGTATTCGCGACTGTTACGCTACCCTGGGGCTGATTCACGGCCTGTGGCGCAATATTCCCCAGGAATTTGATGATTATATCGCCAACCCTAAGGAAAACGGCTACCGCTCGCTGCACACGGCGGTAATTGGCCCCGAGGGCAAGATCATCGAGGTGCAGATTCGCACCGCTGATATGCACGAGGAAGCGGAGCTGGGTGTTTGCGCCCATTGGCGCTACAAGGGCACGGATTCCGGCCATGCTCTGGGCAGCAGCTACGAAGAAAAAGTTGCCTGGTTGCGTCAGGTTCTGGATTTTCATGAAGAAACCGGCATTACCAGCGATATGGCCGAGCATTTTAGTCTGGATGTGGTTCAGGATCGGGTTTATGTGTTCACGCCGCAGGGGGATGTCGTCAATCTCGCTCAGGGCGCAACGCCGCTGGATTTTGCCTACCATATTCACACGGAAGTCGGTCACACCTGTCGCGGTGCGAAGGTGAACGGGGTGATTGTGCCCCTGACCTATCATTTAAAAACCTCTGATCGCGTGGAAATATTGACCTCGAAAAAGGGCCATCCCAAGCGCGATTGGCTGCGGGCGGAATCGGGCTATTTATGCACCTCACGGGCGCGTGCCAAAGTTCAGCAGTGGTTCAGGTCCCAGGCTCGCCAGGTCAATGTCGATGCGGGCAGACGTTATTTGGAGCGCGAGTTTAAACGCCTTGATCTAACCAGCATCGACTATCAGCGCGTGGCGCGTAAATTGGGGTTCCAGTCGGTCGAAGAAATGTACGCTGCCGCCGGAGCGGGTGATGTGACCGCTGAACAGGTAATGAACGCCACGCAAAGCCTGTTGCAAAAAGAGCAGGGTGTGCCACTGGTGCCGCATTTGCGAACCAGTAGCAGTGTTGGGGCCAAGTCTCATGTGCAGGTAATGGGGGTTGAGAATCTGCTGACCCATATGGCCGGTTGCTGTAAGCCCGTGCCGGGGGATGAGATTACTGGTTTTATTACCCAAAGTCGTGGCGTCAGTATCCACCGCGCAGATTGCGCCAAGTTGAACAAACTCAAAAAAAATCAGGCCAACCGTATTGTTGAGGTGAAGTGGAGCGATAGTCAGTGCGACACCTATGAAGTCACTTTGGTGCTTGAAGCCTATGATCGTCAGGGCTTGTTGCGCGATGTCAGCACCTTATTCACCGCGATGCATGTCAATGTTTTGTCCCTGCAGAGCAAGTCCAACAAAAAAGATTACACTGTGCGAATGGAAGTGGATCTGGAAGTGGCGACCCTGGCCTTATTGTCGCGCTTGATGGATCGTCTGAGCCAGCTTCCCAATATTCACTCGGTAAAAAGGGTGGCGCAAAAGCATGACTGACGCCGATTTATACAGTGTGCATGATTTGCTGCGCTTAATGGAGCGATTACGCGACCCCGAGCACGGCTGCCCGTGGGATTTAGCACAGGATTTTCACACCATCGTGCCCTCCACGATAGAGGAGTGCTACGAGTTGGCCGATGCCATAGAGCGCGGTGATTTTGCCCATGTTGCCGATGAGCTGGGCGATGTTTTGTTTCAGGTGGTATTTTATTCTCGCCTTGGCAGTGAGCGGGGCTTGTTTGATTTTCCCACAGTGGTCGACGGTTTGGTGCGCAAGTTAATTCGTCGGCACCCGCATGTGTTTGCGGACGGTGAGTTAGAGGGTATCGTCAGCGATAAAACAGCCGTGGCGGCTGTAAAAGACAGTTGGGAGACGATAAAACAAAGCGAGCGCGAACAACGCGCGCAGGCAGGGGTGTTTGATGATGTGCCGATGGGCCTGCCCGCGCTTTCGCAGGCCCAAAAAATCCAAAAACGGGCCGCGCGCGCGGGCATGGATTGGCGTTCACCCCAGGCCGTGCTTGAAAAACTGGAGGAAGAATTAGCGGAGTTTACACAGGCACTGGCAGCGGGTGACACACGACAGCAGAGCGAGGAATTGGGCGATCTGTTGTTTAGCTGCGTGAATATGGCGCGGCATTTGGAACTCGATGCGGAAACGCTATTGCGCGGCGCGTCGCGCAAGTTTCAAGACCGTTTTAATCGGGTCGATGAGTCGCTTAATGAACAGGGGCGTGCCATGCACCAGCAAAGTGACGAGGTTTTGGAAACACTATGGCAGCGCGCTAAAGCCGAGCGTGGGCGCTGATTACTCAAGTGCTGCGGGGCTTGTGTCCGCCAGTGGGTAAGAGTATGGTGTGAAGCAGTTTTGGCAGGCGGCGGCAGAGTATCTGTGCGTTCGCTAGGTTTTGTTGTTGTCGCTACAATTTGATTTTACACAGTGAAAAAAAGGACGAAAACATGCGATTAATTTTGTTGGGCGCGCCAGGGGCGGGCAAGGGTACTCAGGCAGCGTTTATTACTGAGAAATACGGCATTCCCCAGATTTCCACCGGCGATATGCTGCGTGCAGCAGTAAAAGCGGGTACCGAACTGGGTAAGAAGGCCAAAGCGGTGATGGATGCCGGTGGTTTGGTTTCCGATGATATCATCATCGGTTTGGTGAAGGAGCGCATTACAGAAGACGATTGTGCCAATGGTTTTTTATTCGACGGTTTTCCGCGCACTATTCCCCAGGCTCAGGCGATGATTGACGCGGGTGTGGCTATCGATCATGTGGTGGAAATTGCGGTGGATGACGAGGAAATTGTCTCCCGTTTAAGTGGTCGCCGGGTGCATCCGGGCTCTGGCCGTGTATATCACGTGACCTTTAATCCACCCAAAGAGGATGGCGTGGACGACGAAACAGGCGAAGCGCTGGTGCAGCGTGACGACGATAAAGAAGAAACCGTACGCAAACGTCTTGAGGTCTATCACGATCAAACCGCGCCGCTGGTAGCATTTTATCAAAATATGCAGGGTGACAATGTCCCGAAATACCATAGTGTCGCGGGTACGGGCAGCATGGAGGATATTCGCGATCAGGTGTTTAGCGCTTTGTCATAACAGGCGAACTTCGCTAACGCGCCCGCTGGAGTTATCTCCTGCGGGCTTTTTTTTGCCTGCAGTTGGCAGGATGTCGAGAAAGGCTTTTACATTGCCCGTGAATTTGAATTTCTTTTTGCCTGTCGCAATGCGGTATGGTTTGGGAATGCCGTTTTTGTGCGACTTAAGTCCAAGAGGATTTGTATTAAAATAAAAATTCGATTTATGGGTGACGAAACTGTAAAAAATGCTTCTGTTTAACAAAATAGTTTGAAAGTTTTCGTGTTTCGTATTGTATCTATTGAAATATGTTGGTATTTTCTTTTCGTGGTAACCCAATAAATCTGTACATGGAGATAAAGAGTATGCCGACTGCTGCTAAAAAAACGCGTACAACCGCGAAGAAGGCGGTAAAAAAACCCCAGGCTAAGCGCAAAGTAGCCACCAGAAAGTCCGCACTTGAAACGGCTCAGTCTGCCGTGGTAACTCGTGCCAATGCTGCGCTTGAAAAAGCCCAGGCAGCAGTGGCGAAGGAAGCCGAGAAGCTCGCCAAGGCTAAAGACAAAGTAGTAGCGGCTCGCGACAAGGCGCGTGCCACGCAAAAAGCGATGGATAAGCGCGCTTTAGAGGCTGCTCGCAATGCGATGGCCAGTGTTGAGGAACGGGTAAAAGGTGTTCGTCAGAAAGCCCAGGCCGCGAAAATACAGTTGGAAAAAGCCACATTGGAGGCTCGTGTCGAAGCAACGCGCCTTCGTCTACAAGAGAAATTGCTGGAGCGCAAAGCGGAGCTGGCGGCCAAAGCAGAGCTGAGCAAGATACGTGCCCTTGCTAAACACGCCGAGGCTTGGAGCAAACGCCGTGCCCGCGCCGATGCCAAGAAGTTGAAAGATGCCGAAGCGCGCCTCGAAAAACAGTTTAAAGCCGTAGAGAAAAAAGCCCAGGCGCGTATCAAGGCGCTTGATAAGGCGGTTGAAGATAAGCTTTCGGGAAAAACCGCGAAGGCCGGCGCCAAGCGTCGCGGTCGTCCCCAAGCGTCGCGGCCGTCCGCCCAAGGCAGCAGCGGCTGAAGCAGCGGCGTCAACGCCTAAGCGTCGTGGCCGTCCGCCTAAGGCAGAAACAGCCGCAGCGCCGAAACGCCGCGGTCGTCCACCCAAGGCGAAAACCAGCAGCTAATTGACGAGCATGTCTCTCTGACGGCGGCGATGTACGTGATAAGTACATCGCCGTTTTTTTTGTTGGTAATTTTGTCGATATAGGAACTGCTCGTTATTCCCCGGCCTTTTTTAGGAATTAATGTGACATGCGTGCCATGCTTGCTTTGTGGAGCGTGATCGGCGCGCTACAATAACCGCGAGCTATTATTTCGGTATCACTATGCAAAATATTTTAGCGCTTGATACGGCGGGTGATTCCTGTTCTGCGGCCACGTTGATTAACGACAAGGTGCGCTGTTGTGTGGAACACACTCCGCGCCAACACAGTCAGCGCCTGTTTGTTATGCTGCGGGAACTGCTACCCGACGGTGATTTACGTGCCCAGGGAATTGACGCTGTGGCCTACAGCAGTGGTCCAGGATCCTTTACCGGCTTGCGCATTGGCGCGAGCGTGGCGCAGGGTTTGGCTTATGCGCACGATTTACCCGCGGTGGCGGTTTCTACCCTGGCTCTGCAGGCCCAGACGGCACTGAATATGGGTCTGGTTGACGGTGCCAGCCCAGTGTTATCGCTAATTGATGCGCGCTTAAAAGAAGTGTACGGCGCGGTGGTGAATTTTCCAGACGGCCTGGCTCAGGAAGTGGGTGAGCCATTTGTCTGTAGTGTCGAGGAGCTTGCCAAGCGCTGTGCGCAGATGCCCGCCGGCACCCTGCTACTGGGTACTGGTTTGGCGGATATTGCCGGTCTTAAAGAGGTGGCGGATGAACGGGGCTGGCAGATCTGCGACGATGTACGCCCCGAGGCACAGGCGATGCTGGATTTGGCAAAAAACCGTTTACAATACGGTGACATTTTGTCGGCCACACAAATCCTGCCCCGTTATGTGCGCAATGAAGTGTCCTGGAAAAAACTGCCTCAGCAAGGAAAGCAAGTGTCATGATCGATATGTTTCAGGCATTGCTGCTGGCGTTTATCCAGGGGCTCACCGAGTTCCTGCCAATTTCCAGTTCTGCCCACTTGGTAATACCGAGTTTGTTACTCGATTGGCCGGATCAAGGTCTGGCTTTTGATGTCGCCGTGCACGTGGGCACGCTGCTGGCGGTACTGATTTATTATCGCCAGGATTTAATCGATATGGCGCGCGCTTGGTTTGCTTCTCTGGCGGGCAGGGGCAGCAGCGATGACAGCCGTTTAGTGTGGTATCTGCTGGCGGCCACGGTGCCTGCGGGCTTGGTGGGTTTGTTCGCTGGGGATTTTATCGAAGCTCATTTCCGCCATGTTCTGGTCATCGGTACCACAACCCTGGTATTTGGTATTTTTCTGGGTATTGCAGACAAAAACGCAGGCAATAATTCCGCGAAGCCCTTAACATTTTCTCTGGCAATGTTGATCGGTCTGGCCCAGGCATTTGCGCCAATACCCGGCGTGTCCCGTTCCGGTGTTACCATGACCGCAGGTCTGTTGTTGGGATTATCGCGCAGCGCTGCGGCGCGGTTTTCCTTTTTACTGTCTATTCCCATTATCGCCGCGGCGGGTTTGCTAAAAGGTGTGGGGCTTGTCGAGCAGGCGCAGCCAGTGGACACTGGCATGATGGCACTTGGCGTAGCGGTTTCCGCACTGACCGCCTATGCCTGTATAGCCCTGTTTATTCGCCTGATCGAGCGCGTCGGGATGATGCCTTTTGTGTGGTATCGTGTGGTGCTGGGTGTTATGTTGTTGGTTCTGGCAGCCTGTTGAAAAAGTCTCAGACGAGTGCAAGACAAGGCAAAAATGGCCGAAAAAGCGGAGTTTACACGCAGTAAATGAGTATTTTGAGGTCATTTTTAACGCGGTATTGTGCCGACTGAGGGCTTTTCAACAGGTTGCCAGGTTTTTCGGTATCCCAGTAGTTCTTGAGTAGGAGCTTTCTATGCAGCTTACATTTATCGGTCTTGGCGTAATGGGCTACCCCATGGCGGGGTATTTACAAAAAAATGGCCATGAGGTCTGTGTCTATAATCGCAATCCGGCACGCGCTAAAGCCTGGGTTGAAGAGTACGGCGGTGACAGCGCCCCACGACCTGATCTCGCGGCGTCAGGCGCGGAGTTTGTGTTTGTCTGCGTGGGCAATGACAACGATGTGCGCGAAGTGGTGCTGGGCGAGCACGGCGCGTTTGCGGGCATGCAACCCGGTGCGGTATTGGTGGATCACACCACAGCCTCGGCCGAGCTTGCCAGAGAGCTTGATAGCGAAGCTAAAAAACGCGGTTTGGGTTTTATTGATGCCCCGGTATCGGGCGGGCAGGCGGGCGCTGAAAACGGTGTGCTCACGGTGATGGCAGGTGGCGATGAACCCGTGTTTGCCAAAGTCGCGCCGGTGATGGACTGCTATGCGCGCTGCGTGAAATTATTAGGCCCCGCCGGCAGTGGCCAACTGGCGAAAATGGTCAATCAGATCTGTATTGCGGGTGTCGTGCAGGGCCTGGCGGAGGGTTTACATTTCGCCCAGCAGGCGGGGCTGAATCCCGCGGATGTTGTTGAGGTGATATCCAAAGGCGCGGCGCAGTCCTGGCAAATGGAAAATCGCTATCAGACGATGTTAGCCGGTGAATATGAACATGGCTTTGCAGTGGATTGGATGCGCAAAGACCTCGCCATTGTGTTGCAGGAGGCTCAGCGTCTGGGGCTCGATTTGCCGGTGACTCGACTGGTGGATGGCTTTTATGCGGATGTGCAGGCTCTGGGCGGCAACCGCTGGGACACCTCCAGTTTGTTGGTGCGCCTGCAGGATCAACATAAACGCGCCAATGACAAAGATTGAGTGACAAGGAACTATTTGGAACGAACAATGAGTTTTACGGCTTTTAACAAGGATCTCGCGGATTTTTTAGATGCGGCGGTCACGCCGTTTCACGCCGTTGCGGAGATGGCGAAACGTCTTTCTACGGCGGGTTTTACCGCCCTGGATATGAGTGCGAAGTGGCAGCTTGAAAAGGGCGGGGCGTATTATTTAACCCATAACGACAGCAGCATCGTGGCTTTTGTGCTGGGCAAATCCGGCGCGCCGGGGCTGCGGATGATGGGCGCGCACACCGATAGCCCCTGCCTGAAAGTTAAACCCAATCCGGTGCTTAAGCACAAAGGTTATTGGCAACTCGGTGTAGAAGTCTACGGCGGCGCACTGCTCAATCCCTGGTATGACCGCGATTTATCCCTGGCGGGGCGAGTCAATTTTACCGATGCAAGCGATCAATTATGCAGCGCCCTGATTAACTTTGCAAAACCCATTGCTATTGTTCCCAGTCTCGCGATTCATTTAGATCGCACCGTGAATGAAGGGCGCAAAATTAACAAGCAGACTGATATCGTGCCGCTGTTGGGTATCGGCGAAAGCGCACCGAGTTTTGAGGCGCTGATTAAAAATCAGTTAGCGGCGCAGTACCCCGAGCAAACGGTAGGCAAAGTCCTGGAGAGCGAATTGTTTTTCTACGACACCCAGGGCGCAGCCACTGTGGGGCTTAAGGGGGAATTTTTTGCCAGCGCCAGGCTGGATAACCTCTTGAGCTGCTATGTCGATTTACAGGCACTACTCAAAGCAGATCGGAACCACAGTGCCCTGATGGTCTGCAATGATCACGAGGAAGTGGGCAGTGTCTCCTCCTCCGGCGCGCAGGGGCCGCTGCTTGAGCGTGTGCTGCGCCGTATTGCCGGCGATGAAGCCGCTTATGCCCGTTTAATCGAGCACTCCCTGATGGTGTCCACCGACAACGCCCACGGTATTCACCCCAATTACGCCGACAAACATGACGGCAATCACGGCCCCATGTTAAACGCCGGACCGGTGATTAAAATCAACGCCAACCAACGCTACGCGACCAACAGTGAATCCGCCGCTTTGTTTAGATTGTTCTGCGAGAAAGCCAAAGTGCCGGTGCAGTCTTTTGTGGTGCGCACGGATATGGCCTGCGGCAGCACCATTGGCCCCCTTACCGCGGGTGAGCTGGGGGTGCGCACCGTGGATGTGGGCGTTCCCACGTTTGCCATGCACTCTATTCGCGAGCTGGCCGGCAGTGAGGATGCGGCCAGTTTGTGTAAGGTGTTGACGGAATTCGTGAACTGGCCGGATAGTTTAAGCCCGCAAAAAATCGCCTGAGTCCATGCGGGTTTTACTGCTGTCGGCTTATGATGCGGCCAGCCACCGCTGTTGGCGCGAGGCCTTGCTGACATTATTTCCAAACTGGCAGTGGCAGACTCTGGTGCTGCCCGCACGCTATTTTAATTGGCGGCTTCGCTCCAACGCCCTTACCTGGTCTTTTGCGCAGGCGGAAATACTGAATCGAGAATACGATCTGCTGCTGGCCACATCCATGGTCGATCTGGCCACACTGCGCGGTTTGTGCCCGCAGCTTGCCCGTATTCCCACCGCGCTTTATTTTCACGAAAATCAATTTGCCTATCCGTCCGCAGGCCAGCAGAAGGGTTTACTTGAGCTGCAAATTACCAGTATTTACAGTGCATTGGCGGCGGATAAACTGCTTTTTAACAGTGCCTACAATCGCGATACATTTTTTAGCGGGGTAGAGGCTTTACTTAAAAAAATGCCCGACGCAGTGCCGGCAGGCGTGGTTAAGTGTTTGCAGGATAAAGCCCAGGTGTTGCCTGTGCCAGTGTTAATCGAGCCACCAAAACCCAAAGCGCGAGGGCGGCAAGCGCCGCATCTGTTGTGGAATCACCGCTGGGAATACGACAAGGGCCCCGAGCGCTTGTTAGCAGCACTTGAGCGCCTAAAAGCCCGTGGTGTGGATTTTCGTCTTTCCATCGTCGGTCAGCAATTTCGCCGTCAGCCAGCGGCTTTTGCCGCCATTAAAAAGCTGCTGGCCGACACCTCCGATGCACTGCTGCATTTTGGTTTTGTGAAATCCCGCAGTGACTACCTGAATTTATTGGCGCAGGCTGACATTGTACTGTCCACGGCGCTGCACGATTTTCAGGGTTTGTCCGTGTTAGAGGCCGCGATATACGGCTGCTATCCCTTGGTGCCGGATCGTCTGGCCTATGTGGAATACCTGCCGCAAGCCTGTCGCTATCACAGTGATTTGGAAAACGCCGACGCAGAAGCCGATGCGCTCTGCCAGGCGATCTGCGCCTGGCAGGCGCCAGCACAGCGCACAAGCGTCGCTGATTTCAGCCCTTTTGCTGAAACACAAATGCGTGAGCGTTATATGCAGGCACTGACTGTGTAAGCGTTCGTATAGAGCGCGCCATAAATTTTTGGCACAGGCGACAATGCAGGCTCTGTTGCAGCGAGGCCGCGCCAGCGATTTGTCCTCGCCCGCGCTGGCAGCCACCTGATGAAAACAGTAAAATGGCAGGCCTTTTATTTCAGATCAGCAAAGGCACACAGCACACCATGAGCAAACAGCGCGTTTTAACGGGTATTACCACCACCGGCACGCCACACCTTGGCAATTACGTGGGCGCAATTCGTCCGGCGATTGCGGCATCCCAGCGTGAGGACGTCGAGTCATTTTTCTTTTTGGCCGACTACCACGCGCTGATTAAGTGCAGCGATCCGCAGCAGGTGCACAATTCCACCCGCGAAATCGCCGCCACATGGCTGGCCCTGGGCTTGGATGCCGAGCGCGCGGTGTTTTATCGCCAGTCAGATATTCCCGAGATTCCCGAGCTGTGCTGGGTGCTGAATTGTCAGGCCGCCAAGGGTTTGATGAATCGCGCGCACGCCTACAAAGCCGCAGTGCAGGCCAATGAAGATGCGGGGGAAGACCCGGACTTTGGCATTACCATGGGCTTGTTCAGTTATCCGGTGCTGATGGCGGCGGATATTTTGATGTTTAACGCCGAGAAAATTCCCGTGGGGCGCGACCAGATTCAACACGTCGAAATGGCGCGGGATATTGCCGGGCGTTTTAATCACCATTTTGGTGAAGTATTTGCGCTGCCCGAAGCGGTGGTGGATGACAATGTCGCGGTGTTGCAGGGTCTGGACGGTCGCAAAATGAGCAAAAGCTACCACAATACCATTCCGCTGTTTGATACCGAAAAACGCCTGCGTAAATCCATCAATAAAATTAAAACCAATTTGCTTGAACCTGGCGATCCCAAAGATCCCGATGATTCCACCGTGTTTCAGGTTTGGTCTGCCTTTGCCGATGAGGAAAGCATTCAATGGATGCGGGAGCAATTCGAAGGCGGCATTGCCTGGGGTGAGGCGAAAAAACAATTGTTTGAGCGCATTAACGATGAGCTTGCCCCAGCGCGCGAGCGCTATCAACAGTTGCTGGACGAACCGGCCTATGTGGAATCCGTATTGTGCCAGGGCGCAGCAAAAGCGCGCCAGGTCAGCACGCCACTGATGCAAAAAGTGCGCGAAGCGGTGGGTATTCGCCCGATTGCTTAAAAGCAATGGGCTGAAAACCTCAGCCCGTTTGCAGCAGGCCCGCAAGCATGACCTCGCAATTGGATCGGTACAGAGCCAGCGGGCAGGTGTCGGCTTGAAAGCGGTGCAGGTGGCCGCCAATGCTCAAGGTGGCGAGCCCCTGTGTGGACGCCCACATACGCAGGGCGATATTCATCGGGGTGTCGCTTGCAATGCGGTTTTGTTCGCACCACTGGATTACCGTATCGAGCAGTAAATGAAAGGTATGGGCGCAAGGATTGTTCAGACCGTCTTCGCCCCAGTGCTGCTGGTGAGCGGTGCCCCACATCAGCTCATAAAAGGCCGCGTGCTCCAGCATAAACGTCACATAGGTTTCCCCCAGGGTATAAATACGTTCGTTACTGCCTTCAGGCAGCGACGCAATTGCAGCTTCGCAGCGAATGGCCAGCTCGTAATAGGCCAAATGGGTTACGGCGCGCAGCAGGTCTTCTTTGTCGCGAAAATGGCGGTACGGCGCGGCGCTGCTGACGCCCGCGCGGCGGGCGGTTTTGGCCAGCGAAAAACCGGTGAGCCCTTCTTCGCCAATCAGTTCCGCGGCGGCGATGGTCAGGGCGCGTTCCAGGTCGCCGTGATGGTAATGGTTTTTATCGCGTTCAGGCTGTGACATGCTGTTGCCCCCTGAGCTTTAAGACGCGGTAAGCCACCAAAAACAGTGGCGGCACCAGAAAAAAGGAAATGATCGTCGACAGTAAAACACCGCCGGCGATGGCCATTGCAAAGGGCGGCCAGAAAAAACCACCCGCCAAAATCAACGGTAAAAAACCGCCAAAGGTGGTGATGGTGGTGGAAATAATATGTCGGCTGGAACTCATCACCACCTCGCAGATGGCATGGATATCACCGCGCATCGCTTTTGGGTCTGCCTGTAGCGCGGTAAGAATAATAATGGCAGCATTGATCGAAACTCCCACCGAGCCGATCACCCCAATAAAGGCTTGAATGCCAAAGGGATAACCAAATACAGCCAGGGACACCAGGGACAGCCCCAAAGAGCACAAACACACCAGTGCGGCGATCGCGGATAAGCGCCAGGAATTAAACGTCAGCACAATGGTGGCCACCAGCGCCGCAAGGATTAAACCCATCGA
>PDSN01000084.1 GCA_002748505.1 Gammaproteobacteria bacterium
GACAAACGGGGCGAAATTGTAGTGCCTCAATTAAACAGTGCCGCCTTGAAACAACTCGCCCGCGCAGGTGGCGGCAAGTATCACACCATACGGTTTGACGACAGCGACATCGCCGCGCTGGCCAAGGCTCTGCCAGAAAATACACAAACAAGTGACGCCAACCTCGGTCGCGAGTTCGACCTCTGGCAGGACACAGGACACTGGTTTTTACTGCCCGTACTGTTCCTGGCCTTGGTGTTATTCAGACGCGGCGCGGTGCTCAGCCTGATCCTGCCCCTGTTGTTTTTTATGCCAAGCGACAACGCCCAGGCGGGCATCTGGCAGGATATGTGGCAAACGCCAGACCAGCAGGCTGCCGAAGCGCTCTCGCAAGGCGATGCCGAGCGCGCCGCCGAGTTGTTTAACGACCCGCAATGGCGCGCAACCGCAACATACCAGCAAGGGGACTATAAAACCGCCGCCAAAGCGTTTGCCGGTTTCGATCACGCCGATGGCTGGTATAACCGCGGCAATGCCCTGGCAAGAAGCGGTGACTACGATGCCGCCATCGCCGCCTATGAACACTCTCTGGAACTTGCCCCACAGCGCGAGGACGCCCTGGCCAATAAGGCTCTGCTGGAAAAGCTGAAACGAGAGCAGGAACAGCAACAGCAAAACCAGGAGCAGCAGGAGAAAAACCAGGAGCAGCAGGAGCAAAATCAACAGGAGCAAGATCAGAATAACCAGAACCAGCAGTCTGAGAATTCGTCACAGGAAAACCAGCAACAAAAGGAAAACCAACAGCAAAATCCGCCACAAAACCCCGCTGAGCAGCAGGATCAACAAACTACGCCTCCGCCGCAGCAGGGGGAACAGCAGGATCAACAACAAAACCAGCGGCAACAAGATGCGCAAAGCGACGCCGAACCGCGCGATAGCGAAACTGAACAACAGCAGCATGAAAGTCGCCTGAGACAAGGTCAGCGAGAACAAGAGAACGACGACGATGAAAAATTTTGGTAATACCCTGTTTTCCGCGCTGATGGCCACAGTGCTGTTATTGTTATCACCCACAGTTTGGACCGAGGTGAGCGCGAGCGTCGATAGAACACAACTCAGCCTCGGGGACTCCCTGACTCTGAGTATCACCGCCACCGAGGGTGAGGATTTAGATACTATTGACCCAGCGGCGCTGAACCGGCAATTTGATGTTGTTGGCAGTACCAGCAGTTCCAGCTTCAGTTTTATTAACGGCAAACGCAGCGGCAAAGTGCAGCGCATCCTCACCCTGCTGCCAAAACGCGAAGGCGATCTGCGCATTCCCGCATTTCGCATTGCCGGCAAAAGCACCGAGGCGATTGATATTTCCGTGGGCGCACCGCCTGCCGCAGGCTCGGCGGATGAGCGCGTGCGGGTAGAGCTTGGCGTCGATAAACAGGAAGTCTATGTACAGGAACAGATTTTACTGACCTTTAAAATTATCCTGTTTGAAAACGTCCGCGACAGCCGCGTTTCCGAACTGAAAATTGACAACGCCTTTATCAAACCATTGGAACAAAAGAATTACCGACGTCGCGAAAATGGCCGTGAAGCGCTGGTGTACGAACTGCGCTATGCGGTATTTCCACAATTAAGCGGCACCATCACCGTGCCCGCTTTTAGCTTTTCAGGTATTGCCGGTACGGGGCAGCGCACGGTATTTGGTTACGGCCAACGTGGTCAACGTATCGCTCGCGCAACAGAACCGCTCACTATCAAGGTAAAACCGCGTCCCGCAAACTACAAGGGTGCAGACTGGCTGCCCACCAGCAAACTGTCGCTTAAAGAGAGCTGGTCCAAAGACCCCGATACGCTGCGCGCCGGGGAATCCATCACCCGCAGCATTACCATCAGCGCCGAAGGTTTACAGGGTTTGCAATTACCCCTGCCGGTATTCAAATCCGTGGACGGCATCAGCAGCTTCCCCGACCAGGATATCAATACCGACACGGAAACCCCCAAGGGTATCACCGGCAGTCGCCGTCAGGGTACGGCATTGGTGCCGCAGCGTGCAGGCACTTACACCCTGCCGGAAGTGCGGATAAGCTGGTGGGACATCACACAGAACAAACCCCGCGAAGCCGTGCTTCCCGCGCGCTCTATTACCGCGGCCGAGGGCGTAAATGTACCGGCTGTCCCACCCGCTGCGCCGCAAACCCCTGCTGTCATCGCATCGCCACCAGGGGACGCGGAAGAAGCAACTGCGGCACACAACAAAAACTACTTTTGGCACTACACTACCGCCTTAGCTTTGCTGGGCTGGGCCTTGACCACCGTTGTTTTATTGCGCAAACGCCCAATCGGCAGCGCGCCCACGTCGCGTAAAACCCCACCCAGTGACAAGGCGCAATGGAGTGCCCTGCACAAAGCCTGCACCGCCAATGACGCTCTCGCGGCGCGCAAGGCATTGCAGACCTGGCTTAGTTCACAGCCAGACGACAGGCCGCTGTCAAGCGATGTCCGCAGCGCAATGACTGAACTGGATAGAGCGCTGTACGGCAAAGACCACAACGGTATATGGCGCGGTGAAACCCTGCTTGCGGCGTGTAAAAAATGGCGCGACCAAGCGGCAAGGGATAAGCGCGAGAGCTTAAGCCTCTACCCCGAGCACGGTTCCTTTGCCTTGCAGGAAAAGGCTTAAGAGAATTTTGGCAGCACCTTACAAATACAGCGACGCTGCACAATCAACCAAAACGCCCGGTTATATAGTTCTCGGTTAACTCGTGTCGAGGGTTGGTGAACACGTCGTTGGTGCTGCCCACTTCCACCAGTTTGCCGAGATGAAAATACGCCGTGCGCTGGGATACGCGAGCGGCCTGTTGCATGGAGTGAGTCACAATGGCAATGGTGTAGTTCTCGCGCAGCTCGTCGATCAGCTCTTCAATACGTGCGGTCGCAATGGGATCCAGCGCCGAGCAGGGTTCGTCCATTAAAATCACTTCCGGGCTCACCGCAATCGCGCGGGCAATGCACAAACGCTGCTGCTGCCCCCCGGACAGCCCCGTGCCGGGTTTATCCAGGATATCCTTTACCTCATCAAACAAACTGGCGCGGCGAAGGCTGGTTTCAACTATTTCATCCAGTTCGAATTTATTTGCCGCCAAACCGTGAATACGCGGGCCGTAGGCCACGTTTTCGTAAATCGATTTTGGAAAGGGATTGGGTTTTTGAAACACCATGCCCACGCGAGCGCGCAGCAACACCACATCTTGATCGCCATCGTAAATATCCTCACCGTCGAGCTTAATTTCTCCGCTCACTCGGCAGATGGGGATGATATCGTTCATGCGGTTTAAGGTGCGCAAAAAGGTGGACTTGCCGCAACCGGATGGACCAATCATGGCCAGCACTTCATTGCTGCCAACGTCTAAGGATACATCCAAAATAGCGTGTTTATCACCATAGTAAACGTCCACATTGCGCGCGGACATTTTGGGGTTGTCCACCGTGGGAGTACCTGTGGTTACAAAATTTACCACGTCTTCTTTCGTGACTTCCATGAAACTGTTTAGCTCCGTGTCTGTGGCAAGCGCCCCGCCCTCGCCCGTATTACATCAACTCGATTGCCGGGCAGTTACTTGCGTTCAAAACGCTTGCGCAGATAAATCGCCAGCGCGTTCATCAAAATAAGAAAACCCATCAACACCATAATTGCGGCGGAGGTTTTTTCGGTAAAACCGCGTTCCGGCGAATCCGCCCACAAATAAATCTGCACAGGCAATACGGTGGCGGGATCTGTCACCCCGCCGGGCACATCCATAATAAACGCCACCATACCGATCATCAAAAGTGGTGCAGTCTCGCCCAGCGCCTGTGCCATACCAATAATGGAACCCGTTAAAATGCCCGGCATCGCCACTGGCACCACATGGTGAAACACGGTTTGCAGGGGCGAGGCGCCAACACCCAGTGCCGCTTCCCGAATCGATGGGGGAACCGATTGAATCGCCGCGCGCGAAGTGATAATAATCGTCGGCAGCGTCATCAACGACAACACAATACCGCCGACCAAAGGTGCAGAGCGCGGCATCTCAAAAAAATTGATAAACACCGCCAAACCCAGCAGGCCAAACACAATGGACGGCACAGCGGCGAGGTTGTTGATGTTTATTTCGATCAAATCGGTAAAGCGATTTTTCGGCGCAAACTCCTCCAGATATACGGCCGCACAAACGCCAACGGGAAACGACAGCAAAAAGGTGACGAGCAAGGTAAAGAAAGAACCATGCAGTGCTGCCTTAATACCGGCCAGCTCGGGCTCGCGGGAGTCGCCTTCAGTGAAAAACGTCCAGTTAAAGCGCGATTCGGTACGCCCTTCAGCTTTTAATGTATCAAGCCAGGTCATTTGCTTGTCTTTGACCCGACGGTCTTGCTCGGCCGTGTCTCTACTGACCTGACCCTTGAGATAGCTGCCCGCCTCGGAATGGGCGCGCAGCCATATGTCTGTGGTTGTACCAATCAGCGCGGGGTTCTCTATCACCTTATCGCGCAAGGTGTATTCGCCACCGACACTCACCAGGCGATACAACATACGCTTGTCTTTACGGCCCTTCACTTCCGGAAACATCTCGCGCAGGCTGGCCTTGAGCGCCGCAGCATAGTTACCCTGCATCAAGGTCTGTTCTGAAGAACTTGCGTCAACACCCAGACGTTCGGCATCAAAATAAATGGGCACCTGAATATAGTGCTGGTTGAAAGCCGGTAAGCCTTTACCTACAATATCTACCAACAAAATTGCCAGGAACGCAAAACCGGTAAACACCGCCAATCGTCCAGTCCACTGAAAGCCCTTTTCTTTGGCATAGCGCTTCTTTAGCGAGGCTTTAATTACCTCGGTATTTTTATAGGGATCTGTATCACTCATATTGCTCTCTGTATTTACGTACAATGTACAATGCCAAAACGTTTAGCAATAAAGTCACAAAAAACAGCACCAGACCCAAGGCAAAAGCCGCGAGTGTTTTGGGACTGTCAAACTCCTGGTCACCCACCAACAGGGTAACGATCTGCACGGTAATAGTGGTCACGGCTTCCAGTGGATTCACCGTTAGATTAACCGACAAACCCGCGGCCATAACCACGATCATGGTCTCACCGATGGCGCGCGACGCCGCAAGCAAAATACCGCCCACGATACCGGGCAGCGCCGCCGGTATCAGCACCTTGCGAATGGTTTCATTCATGGTTGCGCCCATGCCCAGGGACGCTTCGCGCATGGTCACAGGCACAGCGCTGATAATATCGTCTGACAGCGACATCACAAAAGGCACAATCATAATACCCATGACGATACCGGCGGCCAGGGCGCTTTCCGAAGCCACAGTCAATCCCATGGCCTCCCCCATCTCACGCACAAAGGGCGCTACAGTTAAGGCGGCAAAGAAACCGTAGACCACCGTGGGAATGCCCGCCAGCACTTCCAGCACCGGTTTTGTCCACGCCCGAAAACCGCGCGAGGCATATTCAGACAGATAAATGGCCGACATCAAACCGATGGGAACAGCAATTAACATCGCAATAGCGGAAATCAGCAGCGTGCCAACCGCCAGCGGAATAAAACCGAAGGAACCACTGGCGCCGACCTGATCGGCCCGGATCGCCATCTGCGGACTCCATTCCAAACCGAACAGGAATTCGTTGATGGGAATAATGCGAAAAAACCGAATCGCTTCGAACAACACCGACAGCACAATACCCAGGGTGGTTAAAATGGCGATAAAAGAACAGGAAAACAACAGCCACTTAAAAACACCTTCCACCTGGTTGCGTGCCCGCAGTTTTGGCGCAATACGAGACAGGGCAAAACCACCCCCCGCAAGTGCCAGAGCCCAAACCAGGAGTGCTTTTAAATCAGCGCTGCTCGCCATGGTTTGACGATAAGCGTTTGCGGCCGCAATTTGCGCCTCATCTAACTGTCCAGCATCCATTGTGCCGGTGGCGTAGCCAACAATCTGGTTGTAAAACAGTCCCAACTGGCTGCTGTCCATCTGCTGCAAAGAAGCGGGTAACGACGACACCACCATACTGCGCACAACGGAAGATTCAAACACCACCCAAAGCGCCAGCAGTATCAGCGCGGGAAGTCCCGCCCATAGTGCCGCCATATAGCCGTAATGGCGCGGCAGGGAATGCAGCGCGGTCACTCCGCCCGCGCCAGCTGCCACGGCCTTGGAACGCCGCTGACCTAAAAAATAGCTGATGCCCGCAAGCAGCACCAGAACAAGCAAAACAGTAGAAGAGTCCATTGATGTGCCTTCAACAGTAACAGTGCGCCAAACCCTGGGCTGTGACGCACTGAATCAGACCTTCAAAAAGTCATTGCCGAATAACCTTACATGGTCATCGGCGTCATATTGTTAACAGCGTCTTTAACTTTTTTGGCGTCTTTTTCGGACAGTGGAATCAGACCTTTTTCGGGCAGATAACCATCTTCGCCCACAGCGCGCTCTGAGGTAAACTCTGCGGCGTATTCCTTAATACCCGGAATTTTACCGACGTGAGCGGCCTTGATGTAGAAATACAGCGGACGTGACACAGGGTAGTCGCCCGAGGCGATAGAGTCGAAGCTGGGTGCTACACCATCGACCAGCGAGCCTTGTACTTTGTCGCCGTTCTCTTCCAGAAAGCTAAAACCAAAAATACCCAAGGCGTTTGGATTGGACTGTAGCTTTTGCACGATCAGGTTATCGTTCTCGCCCGCTTCAATATAGGCGCCATCTTCGCGCACGGCGTAAGCAACTATCTTAAACAGGTCTTTACCTTTAGGCGCTTTGCCTTTTTTCTTGGCCAGACTGTCATAAACAGAGGCGGAAATACCCAGGCGCTGTATCAGCTTTTGAATATCCGACACCTGATCGGCTTTTAAACCGCGAAGGGTTTTTAAGTCTGCAAATGCCTTCGCGCCACCACCGAGCACCAATTCGGCAAAAGCATCGCGTGTACCGGAAGTGGGAGGCGGCCCCAATACTTCGATTTTAGTGTCAGGCAGCGCGCTGTTAACATCCTTCCAGGTTTTGTAGGGATTGTCGATCAGCCTGCCATCCGCTCCGGGCACCTGCTTGGCCAAAGCCAGGAACAGATCTTTACGTGACAACTTAAGATGTGGTGCCTTTTTTGAATTGGCGATAGCAATACCGTCATAACCGATCAACACCTCAACGATGTCTTTTACACCGTTGTTTTGACAGTCGTCGAACTCGCTCTTTTTAATACGGCGTGAAGCGTTAGTAATATCAGGCGTGCTCGCGCCCAATCCCTTGCAAAACAGTTTTAAACCACCGCCGGAACCCGTCGATTCAATCTTGGGGGTTTTGAAACTGGTAGAACGGCCAAAACGCTCGGCCACCACGGTCGCAAACGGATACACCGTGGAGGAACCTACGATGCTGACAATATCACGACTGGCAGCATAGGCCTGACCCAGCCCCCCGAACGTTGCGGCCATCGCCGCTGCAACTAATATCTTTTTCTTCATGATGAGACCCCATAAAAAATGGATAAAACGGCTCTGTAAGCCACCGAATTACGATCGAGTTTAGGGTAAAAGTGTTACCGTTGTATGACAGGATAAAACGCGCCCGACAGCGCGCAATACAACGATAATACCTTGTCAATAATTACGCTTTACATTATTTTCAGCTTGGCATTTTGCAGCTCAAGATGACTGTTTTACAGCCGAACATATCTCCTCGCGCAAAGCGTATCAGCTTATTCCCGCAAAACTCAGCTTTCCACATCCTCAAGCGACTGGTGACGCACGTCAGTGCCGCGGGCGAGATAAATCACCTGCTCTGCGATATTGCAAGCGTGATCACCAATACGCTCAAGCGCTCGCAGCACCCACATTTCCGTCAGCACTGCGCCGATGTCTCTGGGGTCCTCCATCATAAACGTGACCAGACTGCGCAAGGCACTGCGGTATTCCGCATCCACGTCACGATCAGCGCGCATCACTGCGGTCGCCATCTCCACATCGACGCGGGTGAACGCATCGAGTGACTGCCGCAGCATTTCTGCAACCTTGGTGCCGATATGGCTGATTTCGACAAACTTACTTGGCGACTTCCCCACTTCAGCCATGCGCGGAGTTTGGCGAGCGACCTTTGTGGCTTCGTCGCCGATGCGCTCAATATCGGTGTTGACCTTTATCACAGCCATCAGCAAACGCAAATCACTGGCCGCGGGCTGACGCCGCGCGAAAATCAAGGTACAGTCCCTGTCAATCGCCATTTCCATACGATTGACCTCGTGGTCGTTGTCTATCACTCGCTCGGCTTTTTCACTGTCAACATTGAGCAGCGAATCCATGGCCTCGCGCAACTGTTCCTCCACTAAACCACCCATTTCGAGCACGCTGGTCTTAAGCCGCTCCAGCTC
>PDSN01000199.1 GCA_002748505.1 Gammaproteobacteria bacterium
TAAATCCAGCTTATCATTTAAAAAAGCACGTTCGGTAAACTCACCGGGGCGTGCTTGGCGGGCACCGTGGGCTAAAATGCTTTGCAGTACCGATTGCAATACATAAATGCCGCCGTGGCCTTGGAATTCCACCACGTTTTCACCGGTGTAAGAATGCGGCGCAGAAAAATAAATCACCACACCGTGGTCAAGCACATTGCCATCGCTATCGCGAAAAGCGGCATAGTGGGCATAGCGCGGTGTCAGGGTTTTGCCGGTCATGGCTTGACCAATATCAAGTGCAGCCCTGCCACTGACGCGAATAACGCCAACACCACCCATGCCGGGTGGAGTGGCGATAGCGGCAATGGTATCCGTGTACTCAGTCATAGTGCGGTGATTGGCTATCGTTGACAGTTTTGGTAATCCGGGTGGTACCAGACTTCAGCAGCGCTGGGCGGTAACGGGGTTTTACCACGAATGCTATCGGCGGCTTTTTCGGCAACCATGATGGTGGGGGCATTTAAATTGCCGTTGGTAATCAGTGGAAAAATCGATGAATCCACCACCCGTAATTGTTCAATACCGCGTACTTTACAGTCGCTATCAACTACCGCCATATCATCATTGGCTGCCCCCATTTTACAGGTACAAGACGGGTGATAAGCGCTTTCCACCGCTTGTCGTACCCAGGCATCAATTTCAGCATCACTTTGCACGCCATGGCCGGGCTCGATTTCGCCGGCGTCATAATCGGCCAACGCTTGTTGTTGTAAAATTTCACGGGTTAGGCGGATGCAAGCGCGCCAGTCGGCTTGGTCTTGTTCGGTAGAGATATAATTAAACTGGATTTTCGGGTGGGCATACGGGTCGTTACTGACTATCCATACCCGTCCGCGGCTGGTGGGCTTGTTAGGCCCAACATGGACTTGGTAGCCGTGGCCAGTAAACGCAGCGCGGCCATCATAGCGCATGGCAGCCGGTAAAAAATGATACTGAATATCCGGGGCTTTGATGCCGGCACGTGAACGAATAAAAGCACACGACTCAAAGTGATTGGTCGCCCCCAAGCCAGTTCTGCTTAGCAGCCAGCGGGCGCCAATCAGGGCTTTGCTCAGTAACCCCAATTTTGCATTCAGCGTCACCGGCTGTTTGCATTTGACTTGGAAATACACCTCCAGGTGGTCTTGTAAATTCTCACCGACACCAGGCAGGTCATGGATAAGGTCAACACCGGCGGCCTCAAGCACGGATTTGGGGCCAATCCCCGATAATTGTAACAATTGCGGCGAGCCAATGGAACCGGCCGATAAAATCACCTCTTTAGCGGCCGTGGCCGTGTGTGTTTTTCCTTTATGGTCATACTCAATACCAACGGCGGTTTTGCCGTCCAGCAAAATTTTGCGTGCATGCACACCAGTGATCAGGGTTAAATTGTCGCGTTTTTTGGCTTTATTTAAATGTGCCCGCGCGGTGCTGGCGCGCACACCATTATCGACGGTCATATGCATGGGGCCAAAGCCTTCCTGCTGTTTGCCGTTATAATC
>PDSN01000085.1 GCA_002748505.1 Gammaproteobacteria bacterium
GCTGCAACTCCCGACGTTTTGGGTTGTGCTAGCAGCCTTTGTGGGGCTTGGCGCAGGCTTTTTGATACTGCGCCGCTTTGCTGCAGGTGCTCGTCGATCTTACACACCAGTGGCGTATCACAGTGAACAAGATGCGCCAGCCGTTGTCACAGTCAGTGGCGGGTGACACCCGCGTTTGTATATTGTTAAACGAGAGAGAACTATGAACGTGAAGCATCGTTTGTTAATACCTTTTATTGCTTTTTATTTATTGCTCGCTGGCGCTTCAGCCAAGGCGATTGGCTCACTGCCGGATTTTACTGAAATCGTGGAAGACAGTTCACCTGCGGTGGTGAAAATTATTGTGGAGCGCGGGCGCGCCCAGGATGCAGCGGATCACTTGCAGGAAATTCCCGAATACCTGCGTCGCTTTTTTGAGTTTCGCGGTGTGCCACCCCAGGGCGGGCGTAACCCTATGGCGATGGGGTCCGGGTTTATTATTTCCAGTGACGGCTATATCGTTACCAATAATCATGTGGTCGATGGCGCCGAAAAAGTAGTGGTGCGTCTCAGTGATCGCCGTGAACTGGACGCCGATATTATCGGTGCCGATGAGCGCTCGGATCTGGCCCTGTTAAAAATCAAAGCCAAGGGTTTGCCCACACTTAAAATGGCGAAAAATGACGATTTGAAAGTCGGTGAGTGGGTGTTGGCGATTGGTTCACCCTTCGGTTTGGACTATTCCGTTACCGCTGGCATCGTCAGTGCAATGGGGCGCAGCCTGCCAACGGCGAGTAACGATAACTACGTGCCATTTATTCAAACTGACGTGGCGATTAATCCTGGTAATTCCGGTGGCCCCCTGTTTAATTTGGACGGCGAAGTGGTGGGTGTAAACAGCCAGATCTACACCCGCAGTGGGGGCAGTATTGGTTTGTCCTTTGCCATTCCCGTATCGGTGGTACGCAATGTGGTGGAGCAACTGAAATCTCGCGGCCATGTCACCCGCGGCTGGTTGGGGGTGAGCATTCAAAATGTCGACAAAGCGCTGGCGCAGTCTTTTGGTCTGAAGCGGCCTCACGGTGCCCTGGTGGCGCAGGTCATGCCCGGCAGTCCCGCCGAAAAAGCGGGTATTGAGAGCGGCGACGTGATTGTTTCCTTCGATGGTGCAGAAATAGAAACATCAGCAGATCTGCCCCATATTGTCGGTTTGCTGGCACCTGATACGCTGGCGTCGGTAGAACTGGTGCGCAAGGGTAAAAAACGCACCCTGAAAGTCAAAGTTGGCGGGCTTGGCGGTGAAGGCGACACGATTACCTCGATGGGTAAACACGGTAAAACGCGCGGAGGTCGTTTGGGGCTGGTGGTTGAGACCGCACCGGAGCCGGTGTTGCAGCAGTGGAATCTGAGCGATGGTGTGTTGGTGCGGGAGGTGACTCCGGGTTCCGCCGCGGCGAGGGCTGGTATCGTGAAGGGCGATGTGATTACCATGCTGGCGTTCAAACGGATTCGTTCCGCTAAAGAATTCACCGCCGCGGCGAAGAAGCTCAAGGCCGGCGAGTCCGTGCCCATGCGTCTAGTGCGCCGCGGCAATCCCCTGTTTATCGGTATCACGGTGAAAGAGTAAGGTCTCCACTCGCAGCATAGCGCGATGAGTACGAATACGGTACAATCGCGCTCTTTTATACTTGCCCTTTTTGCATCGGTCATTGAGGCTCGGTAGCAGAGGGGGCTTTTTCGTGAGTAGTGCGAGTGAGCGAACTCAGTCATATTCGAAATTTTTCCATTATCGCCCATATTGATCATGGTAAATCGACCCTGGCGGATCGGTTTATTCAATACTGTGGCGGGCTAAGTGATCGGGAAATGGACGAGCAGGTGCTCGATTCCATGGATATTGAGCGCGAACGCGGTATCACCATCAAAGCCCAGAGTGTAACCCTGGATTACAAGGCCAAAGACGGCGAGGTCTACCAGCTCAACTTTATCGACACTCCTGGCCACGTGGATTTTTCCTACGAAGTATCGCGGTCGCTTGCCGCCTGTGAAGGTGCGCTTTTGGTCGTTGACGCCGGGCAGGGTGTGGAAGCGCAATCGGTGGCGAATTGCTATACCGCGATTGAGCAGGGGCTTGAGGTTTTGCCCATTCTCAACAAGATGGACTTACCCCAGGCTGACCCGGATCGCGTAGCCGAAGAAATTGAAAACATTATCGGTATCGATGCCACAGAGGCCTGCCGCGTAAGTGCCAAGTCGGGCATGGGTATTGAAGATGCCCTGGAATATCTGGTTGAGCGCATCCCGCCGCCCGAGGGTGATCGCGACGCGCCGCTGCAGGCGCTGATTATTGATTCCTGGTTTGACAACTACCTGGGCGTGGTCTCGCTGGTGCGGGTCAAACAGGGGGTATTGCGCAAGCGCGATAAAATCCTCGCCAAAAGCACCGGCAAGGCGCATCAGGTCGATAGCGTCGGTATCTTTACACCCAAACGCCATGAGACCGGTGAATTAAAAGCCGGTGAAGTGGGGTTTGTGGTCGCGGGTATTAAAGATATTCACGGCGCGCCGGTGGGCGATACCATTATTCACGCCGGTGCAGATCAAGTGCCTGCTTTGCCGGGTTTTCAGAAAGTGAAGCCGCAGGTCTATGCGGGTATTTTCACGATTTCCTCTGATGATTACGAAGATTTTCGCGATGCCCTTGGCAAGCTCACCCTCAACGACGCCTCGCTGTTTTATGAGCCAGAGACGTCCGATGCACTGGGCTTTGGTTTTCGCTGCGGCTTTCTGGGTATGCTCCATATGGAGATTATTCAGGAGCGTTTGGAGCGGGAATACGATCTCGATCTTATCACCACCGCGCCCACGGTTATCTATCAGGTAGTTACCAAAAACGGCGAGGTGATTTCGGTGGATAACCCGTCGTCCCTGCCCGATGTGGGCGATATTGAAGAAATGCGCGAGCCCATCGCAAGGGCCAACATTCTCGTGCCACAGGAGCACCTCGGCAATGTCATCACCCTGTGTGTGGAAAAACGCGGGGTGCAGATCGATATGCAGTTTATGGGTTCGCAGGTTGCCCTGACTTACGATATCCCCATGGCAGAAGTGGTGCTTGATTTCTTTGACCGCTTAAAGTCGGTCAGCCGCGGTTATGCTTCGCTTGACTACAGTTTTGAACGCTTTGAAGCGGCCAACCTTGCTCGCCTTGATGTATTGATTAACGGTGATCGGGTCGACGCCCTGGCGGTGATTGTGCATCGCGATCAACTGCAATACCGCGGTCGTGCATTGACAGAGAAAATGAAAGAGCTGATTCCCCGGCAGATGTTCGATGTGGCTATTCAGGCGGCGGTAGGGGGCAAAATTGTCGCCAGACAAACCGTGAAGGCGCTGCGCAAAAATGTCACCGCGAAGTGTTACGGCGGTGACGTGACGCGTAAGAAAAAATTGCTCGAAAAACAAAAAGCCGGTAAAAAACGCATGAAACAAGTGGGCAGTGTGGAAATTCCCCAGTCGGCGTTTTTGGCGGTTCTTAAGGTAGACGGATAATTCCCGCAGTTAAAACAGCGGTAACAGAGAGTATTATGAATCTTGATTTTTCACTGATTTTGCTGGTGCTGGTGGTCGGAAGCGGCTTGATTTGGGCCGCAGATCACTTCTGGTTTGCCCCGCGCAGGCGCGCCGCACAGCAGCAACAGCCAGAGACGACAGCGCATGACGACGAACCGGTGGTGGTGGAGTATGCGCGTTCGTTTTTTCCCATCTTTTTGGTGATCTTTGTCCTGCGTGCGTTTCTGGTCGAGCCTTTTCAAATTCCATCCGCGTCTATGGTGCCCACCCTGCAGGTTGGCGACTACATTTTGGTTAATAAGTACAAATATGGTGTGCGCTTGCCCGTAGTTCGCACTAAAGTTTTTGATTGGAGCGAGCCCCAGCGTGGGGATGTGATGGTGTTTTATCCGCCCCACAAGAACAAGCAGTATTACATCAAGCGCGTTATCGGTCTGCCCGGTGATGTGGTGACGTATCGCAACAAGCAGTTGTATGTCAATCAGGAAATGGTGCCGACCGAGAAACTGGCGGTTATTCCAGAGGGCAGGGTATCGTATCAGCTTTCGTTGGAACAGTTGGGAGAGACCAATCACCTGGTGCAGAGCGCTGTGCACAAACCATCGGGTGATTTTTCGGTGGTGGTAAAACCCGGTCATTACTTTATGATGGGTGACAATAGAGACAATAGTCTGGATAGCCGCGCCTGGGGGCAGGTTCCGGAGAAAGATATTGTCGGCAAAGCTTTTGCGATCTGGATGCACTGGGATTCCCTGTTCAGTCTTCCCAGTTTTGATCGCGTGGGCAGTATTGATTAATACGTAGTAAAGTAACACGGAGTCAAATAATGAAAACAGTAAAACAACAGGCGGGTATGTCTTTTCTCGGTATCGCAGTCATTGCCATTATGGTTGGCTTTTTTGTGGTAGCGGGGCTCGCTATGGCGCCGTCTTATATGGAGCATATGACGATTCGCAAAGTGATGGAGGATATTGTCAATAGCCCGGACGCGGAGAACAATTCCACCGCGGCCATGCGCAAACGTATTTCCAGGGCATTTGATACCAACCGTATCGATGGTATGAAGGCCAGTGACGTGGTGTTATCGCGTAAAGATGGTAGGCTTCATGTCAACGCCAACTACGAATCGCGGGTGCATATTATGTTTAACATTGATGCGGTCATGGTGTTTGACGATCTTCAATACACCGTGGGCAACTGAATTCTGTAAATCATGAGCGATCTGGCCCGTTTACAAAAAAAGCTCGATTACACCTTTGATAAGCCGGACTTGTTGGAGCTTGCGCTGACCCATCGCAGCGCGGGCGCAAAAAACAACGAGCGCCTGGAGTTTCTGGGTGATTCGGTGGTAAACCAGATTATTGCGGAGGCCTTGTTCCGTCGCTTTCACAGCACCAGCGAGGGCAGCATGAGTCGAATGCGCTCCAATCTGGTCAACGGTGATACGCTGGCGCAAATCGCCCAGGAGCTGAATGTCGGTGAGTATTTGATCCTGGGAGCGGGGGAGCGCCGCAGCGGCGGTCACCGGCGCAGCTCAATTTTAGCCGATGCTCTGGAGGCGATTATCGGCGCAGTGTTATTGGACAGCGATTACACAACGACCCAAAAGATCGTGCTGAGTTGGTTTAAATCACGTCTCAATGCGATTGAAAATAAAGATAATAAAGATGCGAAAACGCGCTTGCAGGAATTTCTTCAGGGCAGGAAAAAGGCCTTACCCAACTATGAACTGCTCAACGTCAGCGGGGAAGATCACGCCCAGCAATTTGAAGTGCGGTGCAGTATCAGCGGTGGGCGCATTGTGGCAAGCGGCAGGGGCAGCAGCCGTCGCAAGGCTGAACAGCAGGCCGCGGCCCTGGTGTTAGCAGAGCTTGAACATGACTGACAACAGCGCCAAACGCTGCGGGTATGTGGCGATTGTGGGGCGTCCCAATGTGGGTAAGTCCACCCTGCTTAATCATCTGTTGGGTCAAAAGATCAGCATTACCTCACGGAAACCGCAAACCACGCGCCATCAGGTCCTGGGGATAAAAACCGAAGGCGATACCCAAATAATTTTTGTCGATACGCCGGGTCTTCACAAAGCAGCGGACAAAGCTATTAATCGCTATATGAACCGCGCCGCCAGTGCCGCGATGAAAGACGTGGATGTGATCGTAATGGTGGTGGATCGCACCGCCTGGACCGACGAAGACCAGGCCGTGTTACGCGCGGTATCGCATTTGTCTGTGCCAGTGATTTTGGCCGTTAACAAAGTGGATCTGCTCACCGACAAAAACGCTTTGCTACCGCATTTGGAGGCACTGAACAGTAAAGCCGATTTCGCTGCAATTGTGCCCCTGTCGGCGTTGCGCAATCAGCAAACCGATGCGCTGGAACAGCTTATTTGTGAACGTCTGCCAGATTCGCCGCATTTTTTCGATGAAGATCAAATCACGGACAGAAGCCAGCGGTTTTTGGCGGCGGAAATTGTGCGCGAAAAAATTATGCGTCAGTTAGGTGATGAGCTTCCCTATGCCACGACGGTAGAAATTGAGGAATTTTCTCAGGAGGGTGCGGTCTTACACATCTCTGCCCTGATTTTAGTTGAGCGTCAGGGGCAGAAAAAAATTCTGATTGGCAAAGGCGGTGAACGCTTGCGCAGTATTGGCATTGAAGCGCGCAAGGATATGCAGCGTCTGTTTGACAGCAAAGTCATGCTGAAGTTGTGGATCAAAGTGAAATCCGGCTGGTCGGATGATGAGCGCGCCTTGCGCAGTCTCGGTTACGACGACAGTTGATATGCAGGTTTTGCTGCAACCGGCCTGGGTTTTGCACAGTAGAGCCTATCGCGACAGCAGCTCGCTGGTGGACGTGTTGACTCTGGAATATGGCCGGGTGTCTTTGGTCGCCAGGGGTGCGCGTCGCCCCAAGCGACGGGGCGATAGCCTGGCCTCGGTTTTACAACCTTTTACGCCATTATTGCTGAGTTACAAGGGTCGCCACGGCTTAAAAACACTGATCGATGCCGAGGCGCAGCAAACTGCCATGCGCTTCCAGGGCGAACGCCTGTACAGCGCCATGTATCTCAACGAATTATTGATCCGTTTATTGCAACAGGACGATGCCTGCGGCTCGGTGTTTCGAAAATACAGTGAAACTCTGGAGTGCCTGGCCAGTGCCGCGCCGCTGGCAAAAACCTTGCGTGCTTTTGAGTGGGCGCTGCTGGCCGAGCTTGGCTATGGAGTGGATTTATCCTGTGACGGTTACAGCGGCGATGCGATCAGCGAACACGGTGAATACTGTTATTCTCAAGAATATGGCATGGTGGCAGCCAAAAAATCGAGCACTGCGCAAGCGGTTTACCGTGGTGCAGCGTTGTTGGCAATTGCTGAGGGCGTTGAAGATCCACAGCTTGAAAAGGTGGAAAAACGCCTGATGCGTGAATTGCTTGCAGCGCACCTGGGGCCAAAACCACTGTACAGCCGTGAATTATTCCGCACAGCCAGGAGTGGTCGTTCATGAGAGGTATCGGCACGGATATTTTGCGTATAGCGCGTATCGAACAAGCGCTGGCGCGTCACGGCGAGCGTTTTGCCAAACGGGTGCTGCATCCCAAGGAGCTGCCAAAATTTGAAAACAGTGCCACCAAAGCGGCGTTTCTCGCCAAACGCTTTGCCGCCAAGGAAGCTGTTGCCAAGGCTTTGGGCACAGGTATTGGCGAGCATCTCAGTTGGCAGGATATGCACATTATTCACGATGCACTTGGTGCGCCGCAGGTAGTACTAAGCATGACTGCAAAAAAAGTCGCGGCAAAAAAAGGCGGCACGGTGGTACAGTTGAGTTTAAGTGATGAGCGCGACTACGTTGTCGCATTTGCAGTGTTAACTTAATTGTCGCACAACCGTTGTATACTACGGTTCACTTCCTGACACAAAGACATCTCAAGGATTCTCATGAAATACTACCCAACCATAGAAGCCTGTATTGGTAACACCCCTCTCGTGCGGTTGCAGCGTTTAGGGCAGGGTAATAACAATACTATTTTGCTGAAGCTCGAAGGCAATAACCCGGCGGGCTCAGTGAAAGATCGGGCGGCGATGAATATGATTGCTCAGGCCGAG
>PDSN01000086.1 GCA_002748505.1 Gammaproteobacteria bacterium
GTCAGCCAGGCCGAGCGCCTGAAAAAGCTGCAATAAAATGAAAGCCTTTCTCGCCATTACCTCGCTGCTGGCCGGGCTTTACCCGGTAGCAAGTTTTGCCAATACAGCGACTGATATCAGCGGCGCCTACATGCTGCAAGTCGTCGGCTCGCTGCTATTGGTGTTTGGTTTGATTTTTGGCCTGTTCTTTGTCATGCGTAAAGTAAATGGCTTGCCCACAAAAACCGGCAGTGAATTAGGTGTCATCGGCAGTATTCGCCTCGGCAACCGCGAAAAAGCAGTTTTAGTAAAAGTCGGCGACAAACAATTACTGATTGGTGTCGCGCCAGGTGGGGTCAATACCTTGTATGAACTGGAAACTCCGCTTGAAGCGCCGCTTAATGCCCAATCGGCTTTTGCCGAAGTGCTGGCCAAGCGTATAAAGGGCGATTCACCATGAAGGCTCTCAGCGCAATTGTTGCAGTAATTGCTTTGCTGCTACCGAATATCAGCCTTGCCGAAGCGACGATTCCACTGGTTTCGGTAGTGCCCAATGCCGATGGCAGTTCGGATTATTCCGTGACCATTCAAGTGTTACTAATGATGACCGTGCTGACCATGCTGCCGGCCATCTTAATGACCATGACATCATTCACACGCGTGTTGGTCGTGCTGGCGATTTTGCGTCAGGCGCTGGGTACGGCGCAAACCCCTTCCAACCAGATTATTGTTGGCATGGCGCTGTTTTTAAGTCTGTTTATTATGTCGCCGGTGTTAAAAGTCGCCAATGACTCGGCTTTACAGCCCTATATCAACGAGGAAATCACCGCACGCGAGGCATTGGACAAGGCAAAGATTCCATTTCGCAATTTTATGCTCAATCAGACACGGGAAGCCGATCTGATTATGTTTTCTGAACTTGGCGGCTACGACGGCTTTAACTCCGACGACGAAATTCCCATGAGCGTATTACTGCCATCGTTCTTGACCAGTGAATTAAAAACCGCCTTCCAAATTGGCTTTTTAATTTTTGTACCTTTTTTAATTATCGACCTTGTGGTCGCCAGTGTGTTGATGTCCATGGGTATGATGATGCTCTCGCCCATGCTGATTTCACTGCCCTTTAAGCTGATGCTGTTTGTGTTGATTGACGGCTGGTCGCTTATTGCCGGCACCCTGGCCGCGAGTTTTGTGAGTTAGTTATGACACCTGAAGCAGTAATGGATATAGGCTACCAGGCCATGTACCTGACCATGTTGTTGGCGGGGCCACTGCTGCTGGCTGCGCTGGCCATTGGTTTGTTGATTGGTATATTTCAGGCCGCAACGCAAATTCAGGAAATGACCTTGAGTTTTATTCCAAAACTGATGGCGCTGGCAATCACATTACTGTTTTTGGGGCCATGGATGCTGCGCATGTTAACCGAATTCACCATGCGTTTATTCGGCGACATCCCCGCCTTGATTGGGTAAGACGATGAACGCCCTGCTTTCCAGCGATCAATTATTCACCCTGCTGCAAGGATGGTACTGGCCATTTTTGCGCCTGTCGGCACTGTTTATGATTGCGCCTATTTTTGGCGCCTCGTCTTTTCCGCGTCGCGCGCGTATTTTGCTGGCCGTCGCCATCGCATCCATCATCGCACCCACGCTGCCTGCGGTACAGGGCGTTGACCCAATGAGTGCTGCGGGAGTTTTAATGGCTGGCGAACAGGTGCTGATCGGCCTGGCGATGGGTTTTATTTTACAAACCGCCTTTGCCGCTCTGGTAATGGCGGGCCAGGCACTGGCGATGACGATGGGCCTGGGTTTTGCGATGTCGGTTGACCCACAAAACGGTGTGCAGGTACCTGTACTCAGTCAATTCTATATGATTGTGGCGACGCTGTTGTTTCTCGCCATAGATGGTCACTTAATGATGATTGAGGCTCTGGCACATAGCTTTACCTTGTTGCCGCCGGGGCAACTGGGACAGGTTGAAAACCTGGCCATGAATATTGTGCGCTGGGGCAGTCAGATGTTTGCCAGCGCTCTGTTGATTGCACTGCCTGCATTGACGGCGGCGCTGCTGATTAACGTTTCTTTTGGTGTCATAACCCGCGCTGCACCGCAACTGAATATTTTTGCGGTGGGCTTTCCCGTCACCATTAGCGTGGGTTTTGTTTTTATTATGTTATCAATGCCGCCGGTGATAAAACTGCTGGAGGATATTTTCCACAGCACACTGGGCGCTGCCCTGGCGATTTTTTAGGGAGGCGCTATGGCAGAGCAGGGCGATACTAACGAACGCACGGAACAGCCTACGGAGCGACGCAAGGAAGAGTCGCGAAAAAAAGGCCAGGTTCCCCGCTCAAAAGAGCTTAACACCATGCTGTCCCTGCTTCTGGCAGGTGCGGGGCCATTTTTTTTGGTGATGATCATCGGTGCGTTTGTCGGCCCGCTGGTCATGGGCGGCTGGTCATTTTCCTGGCAGGCCATGGCCTTCAAACTTGAAAAAGTCAGCCCACTGTCCGGTATGAAGCGCATTTTTTCAGCGAAAAGTCTTGCGGAGCTGTTGAAAGCACTGGTTAAGTTTTTACTGCTAATCTCCGCTACCGTCATGCTGTTTCGCGCTCAGATAGACGACCTGCTCGCCCTTGGCAGTCTGACACCGATAGCGGCTTTTCAGGCAGCGGCGTCCCTGCTGATTTGGTGTCTGGTATTACTCGCCTGTGTGATGCTGCTTATTGTTGCCGTGGATGTGCCTTTTGAACTTTGGAACCACAATCGCCAACTGAAAATGACACGCCAGGAAGTGCGCGATGAAATGAAAGAAACAGAGGGCAGACCCGAGGTTAAGGGGCGTATCCGTCAGCTACAACGGGAAAGTTCACAGCGCCGTATGATGGAAGATGTGCCAAACGCCGATGTGGTTATTACCAACCCGACGCACTATGCCGTGGCCCTGCAATACAGCGAAAGCAGCGGCGGTGCACCCAAAGTCGTCGCCAAGGGTAAAAACCTGATCGCGGCCAATATTCGCGGCATCGCCGCCCAGCACGACATTGTTTTGTTTGAGGCGCCACCACTGGCGCGGGCGCTGTATCGCAACACTGAAATTGGCGATGAAATCCCACAAAATTTATATATCGCGGTGGCGAGAGTACTGGCCTACGTATTCCAGCTGCGCAACAGCCTGGATAAATCGCGTGTTATGCCACCGGAACAGTTTGATATTCCCGCCGAGTATTTAGCGCAAGATGGCGCAGAAGGATTTGACTCATGAGCAATACAGCAGCAGAAGCTGCCAGCAATAACGGCTTTTCTCTGACGGGGCTTGGTACACCAGTACTGCTGTTTATGATGCTGATTATGGTGGTCATGCCCCTGCCACCATTAGCGCTGGACATTTTCTTCACCTTTAATATCGCCCTTGCGATCATCGTTTTACTGGTCAGTATTTACGCCCAGCGCCCGCTGGATTTCGGCGTTTTTCCCACGGTGTTATTGATTGCCACACTGCTGCGCCTGGCGCTGAACGTAGCCTCTACGCGCGTGGTACTGATGAAAGGCCACGATGGCACCGATGCCGCTCAGGAAATCGCCAGCGAAGCGGATTTTTACGGTGCAATGGACGGTGCCAGTAAGTTTGTTCGCGGCGATGCAGTGGCGGGTATTTTAATTCTGTTTATCAACATCATCGGCGGCTTTGCCGTGGGTGTTTTGCAGCACAACCTAAGCGCCGGTGAAGCGGCGCACAACTATGTGCTGCTCACCATCGGTGACGGCCTGGTAGCGCAGATTCCCTCGCTGCTGCTGTCCACCGCCACCGCGATCATCGTCACCCGCGTGTCCGGCTCGCAGGATGTGGGCAATGCGGTGGGCGAGCAATTGCTGTCAAACCCCAAGGTGCTCGCCATCACCGCGGCGCTGATCGGTATTATGGGGCTGGTGCCCGGCATGCCCAATCTGGTGTTTTTGTCACTGGCCGCCCTGCTGGGCAGCATGGCTTACTTAAAATCCCAACCCGAAAAAACCACGGTGGAAGAGGCACCCGCCGAGACCTCAGCACCCCTGCCGGTTGAGAACAAAGAACTGTCCTGGGATGACGTATCCTCAGTGGATGAAATTGGCCTGGAAGTGGGTTATCGACTGATTTCCATGGTCGATAGAAACCAGGGCGGAGAGTTACTGCCACGCATTAAGGGCATCCGTAAAAAACTCTCGCAGGAACTCGGCTTTTTGGTACACGCCGTACATATTCGCGACAACTTGAATTTATCGCCCAATGAATACCGCATCACCTTTCACGATGTGACCGTAGGGCAGGGCGAAATCCATCCAGGCAGGGATTTGGCCATCAACCCAGGGCAGGTATATGGCGAGCTGGACGGCATCGCCACCAAGGACCCAACCTTCGGCCTCGATGCCACCTGGATTGACAACAGCCAGCGCGACGACGCCCAGGCCAAAGGCTACACAGTGGTGGATTGTCCAACAGTCATTGCCACCCATTTGAGCCAGTTAATTAAAAACCACGCCCACGAACTCATTGGTCAGGATGGCGTGCAACAATTGCTGGACAAACTCGCCCAGTCCTCACCCAAGCTGGTGGAAAACCTGGTGCCCAACGTCTTGTCCCTGGGCGACATCACCAAGGTGATGCAAAACCTGTTAGAAGATGGTGTGCCTATTCGCGACGTGCGCTCAATCGCCGAAGCTTTGGCGGAATCTGGCGGTAAGGGTCAGGATACTGACACTTTGACCAGTCGGGTGCGCATGGCCCTCGGTGGCACAATTTTCCAAACAATCAATGGCATAGAGAACGAAATGGCAGTGATTGTGCTGGATTCACAATTGGAACAGATCTTGCAAGGTGCTACTCAAGGAAATATTGGCGGTATGGAGCCGACCTTGATAGAGAACATGATTAACCAGTTGCGCCAGGCATCGGCGCAGTTAGAAGCGGAAGGCAAAACGCCGGTGCTGCTGGTGGCGAGCCATATTCGCCTGTTCTTGTCGCGCCTGCTCAAAAGCCGGATGGATAACTTTTACATCCTCGCTTACGAGGAAATTCCCGCCAGTAAGAATATTAAAGTGGTCGCCACTGTGGGTAATCAGGCCGCTTAACGGGACTTGCACGAGGATGTACACATGAAAATCAAACGCTATGTCAGTCACACCGGTACTTCAGCACTGGCCCAGGCCAAAGCCGAACTTGGGCCCGAGGCGGTGATTCTTTCCAATCGCAATGTGGACGGGCAGGTAGAGCTGGTCGCCGCCGTGGATTTAGAGGAACAAGTCCTGCAAAGTGCAAGCGCACCGACGCGGGAAACCGCACCACAGCCCGCCCCCCAGGACCCGGCGCTGGGCGACCTGCAACAGGAACTGGAACGCCTGCGCGGCATGCTGGAAGGCCAATTAACGCAAGCGGCATGGCGTGACAAAACCGTCACCAGGACGCCAAAAAAACAACTGGTCAATCGCCTCAGCCGTCTCGGCCTATCGCGCAGCATGAGCGCTGCAATCGCCGATCGGGCGGGCTCCGGCACGATGGAGCAGCAGTGGCAACAGGCACAAACCGCGTTGTCAAACAAGATTCAAACCAAAGACGGCGACGCCGATCAAACCCAAAAAATTATGGCACTGGTGGGCTCAACCGGTGTGGGCAAAACCACCACCATCGCCAAGTTGGCCGCGCGCAGCGTATTGCGCCACGGCCCGCGCCAGGTCGCACTGATTACCACGGATTGCTACCGCATAGGCGGCCAGGAACAACTGGAGACCTTTGCGCGCTATTTAGGCATTCCCGTTATGGTGGCAACCAACGGCGTGGAGTTGAGCGAAGCACTGGACAAGGTAGCCGATCGCAAACTGGTGCTGATCGACACCGCTGGTATGAGCCAGCGCGACGTGCGTCTGTATCAGCAATTTGCCACCCTAAAATCGGTGGGGCGCAATATCGAATGCCATGTGGTGCTTTCGGCAACAGCGCTGCCCGGATCATTAAATGAAGTGGTGCGGGTATTTGGCAAAGACGCGCTATCTGGCGCGATTGTCACCAAGCTCGATGAAGCGTCCAGCTTAGGCGGCGTGATCGATGTACTGATACGCCATCATTTGCCCGTCACCTGGGTGAGTGCCGGACAAAAGGTGCCGGAGGATTTACGCAAAGCCCGCGCCGATGAACTGGTGCGCCAGGCCTGTGAATTAACGCGTCAGGAACAACAGAACAAACCACTGTCTCAACATTCAATAGCGGTATAAGCCAACATGAACAACCAAGCCAGCAGTCTTCAACAACTCACCTCCCCCGCGCCCATGCGCGTGATTGCCGTAAGTTCCGGCAAAGGTGGTGTGGGTAAAACCAATGTCTCGGTAAACCTCGCCGTGAGCCTTGCGCGCAAGGGTCAAAATGTGGTGTTGTTTGACGCCGACTTAGGCCTCGCCAACGTAGACATCGCCCTGGGTCTGAAGCCCAAGTACGACATTCACCACGTCATTAAAGGCGAGCGCACCCTGGAAGAGATTTTATTACCGGGCCCTGCGGGCATCCAGATTATTCCCGCCTCATCGGGCGTATCGAGCATGACTCGTCTCAGCCAGCAGGAACAGGTCGGCGTTATTCAGGCCTTTAGCGAGTTGAGCTTTCCGGTGGATACTCTCATCGTCGACACCAGTGCCGGTATCGAACCATCAGTGCTCGCGTTCTCCAGCGCCTGCCAGGATGTGATTGTGGTCATTTGCGATGAGCCCACGTCCATCACCGATGCCTACGCCCTGATTAAAGTGCTCAACAAGGAGTGCGGCGTACGCGATTTTCAGGTGATTGCCAACATGGTCGACAGCAACTCCCAAGGCGTGCAACTCTACGACAAAATCACCCGCGTTACCGATAGATTTTTAGAGGTCAACCTGGGCTATTTGGGCGCCATCCCGCGCGACGATTATTTGCGCCGCGCCGTGCAACAGCAAAACGCCGTGGTGATCGCCTACCCGCGCAGCAAATCCGCACAGGCCCTAAGCAAGTTAGCCGACACGGTGGAGCAGCGCCTGCACAGCCAAAGCTGTCACGGTGGGCTCGGTTTTTTTGTAGAGCGCTTAGTGCAACAGCAAGCGCTCAGCAACACAGCATAGGCGATGATGGCCATGAAACAATCGGCCTATAACGCCTACCGACAAGATTCGCGCAATGCAGTCATCGAGGAATATCTGCCCTTGGTAAAACGCATTGCGCATTATTGGGCGGCGAAATTACCCGCCAGCGTTGAGATTGACGATTTAATGCAGGTCGGCTTAATCGGCCTGCTTCACGCCTGCGACAGTTTCGATGCCGGACGCGGTGCAAGTTTTGCCACCTACGCCTCGATACGTATCAAGGGGGCAATTTTAGACGAAGTGCGCCGCAACGACTGGCTGCCGCGCTCGGTGCAGCAAAAACTGCGCACCGTCAGCGAAGCCATCGCCAGCGTCGAGGCCACCCTGGGGCGGCCTGCAAGCGATGCAGAAATTGCCAGGCACCTCGGTATGTCACTGGATCAGTACCAGCTCACCGCCAGCGAACTGGCCACCGCACGCATGGCCTCACTGGACGAATATGAAACCGAGACACCGGGTGAAGAAAGTGACAACCCCACCCACACTTTGGAAGAAGCCGGATTTAGGGAAGCCCTGGCTGAGCACATCAACAATCTGCCCGAAAAAGAAAAAATGGTGATGCAACTCTACTACGTGGAGGAGCTGAATTTACGAGAAATTGGCCTTATCATAGGCGTCACGGAATCGCGCGTTTCACAAATACACGGCCAAGCCATTGCCCGCCTGCGTGCGAGAATGAGCGACTGGACAAGCTAGACACAATGATTGAAAAAACCGGCCTGAGCAAACCCATTACCCCCGTTCACTCCAGCGTTGCCACCGTCACCAAAGACCTCGGAAAAAACCCCTACGACCGCCGCCGCATGCCCCGCAATGAAGAAGACAGCAAGGGCAAACCCAAACGCCGCGGGCAGCACGTAGACGAACGCTGTTGAACAGATTCGCTGTAAGGCCTACCAACTTTACAGCCGCACCTTTAATACCAAACAACGGTACAGACAACCCCTTGATGTTAAAAATACCCCGCGCGAAAAACACGCGGAGATTGTAACCTCAAGTCTTGTTGCGTTCGGTAAAGCCTGAAAACAAACTCGGAGCAGAACCTTCACCGCGGGTATTTTTTTCCAGCATGGCACATTGGCGCTGAACAATATGCTGGACAAGGCGATCCTGGGCGGCATCGTTGCCCGGCTCAAAGCTGACGCGCAGCCAATACTCACCATCGGCTTGACCACCGCTTTCTTCCTGCTTGTTACAAGCGGTCACTTCGCCAGTGATTTGCAGCTCGGTGTTGGACGGGCGCAATTGTAAGGTCAACGCCAGACGCGCACCGACAGGGTAGCTCTTATCCGCCGCAAAGGCGATGCCCGCGCCGCTGATGTTCACCTGAGTTTCCTTGAAGTCCTCGCTGACGCCAGCCTGACCGCCACCGAGCACAACTTCGGAAATCAGGGTCATTTTTCGATTCAGCAAACCCAGAGCATTGGCGGCAGAGGGGTTGTCCTGCCACAGCACATTGACCAACTGATTAAACTCCCGATCAATGGATCTGAGTGTGTCCTCTATAGAATAACTCTGCGCCTGCCCCTCACCGACCTCTGTGTCGCTGAGTTCGTGAAAACGCAAACCTACCGCGTCGTTAATACGGAAATAACTACGACGTTCTTTACCTGATCCCATCATTGCAGTTCCTGCTCTATCCTTCCCCGGTAATATCAAGTGTGTTTAAATCGAGCTCTTCTACAGCGTCAGGCTCATCTTCGCGCAAATCTCTTAAACTCACAACTACTGAAGGGTCTAAACCCTGCCTTATTACGACTTCTACGCGGCGATTCTTCGCACGCCCTTCCCAAGTATCATTGGCATCGAGAGGTTGTGTATCAGCCCGACCAATCACCATAAATCTGTCGTGGGTTAAACCGTCATCACCGCCGAGCGCATGCACAACTGACAGTGCGCGCGAAGCGGATAATTCCCAATTCGAACGAAATTTTACCGTGGAAATGGGGATATTGTCCGTATGCCCTTCTACCGCGATATGTCCCTCAATTTCCCGCAGCGCTTTACGCATGGTATTTACCACAGGTACAAATTCGCTTTTTAGCTGCGCCGAGCCAGAGGCAAAAGAACCCCGCTCACGAATGCGGATACGGATGGTGCGGCCCTTGCTGGTCACTTCCACATGACCTTTTTTAATGCTTTTTCTCAGCAGGCGTTTTAATTTTTCTGCATCCGCTTTGGTCTCTTCGATCATTCTGCTCAGTTTTTGCTGCAACAGCTCACGCGCCTGCTGCTTGGTCAACTGACCGCCATCAGCATCACCCACACGTAAAGAGGGTTTGGTGCGCTCTGAACTCACCTGCTGCACAGTTTTGATCGGTGTCGGTGTGGTTTTACCGGGGCTGAACTCTCTGGCAATCACACTGGTGCCCTTGGGCGAGTCTTTGACTTGAATTTTGTCCTGCACACCAAAAGCATTGCGCATGGAGCCCGCCATCTGCTTGTATTTCAGCACGTCCATTTCGGAAAACGACAGCAACAGTACAAAGAAACACATCAGCAGCGACATCAGATCGGCAAATGTTGCCATCCACGCCGGTGCGCCAGGAGCCTTGTCGTCATCATCTGACATTACTCAGTTCCTCACCGTGTCTGCTTGCGTCTGCAGTCGCATTATTTGCCTGCATCCTTGCGCTTTTTCGGATCGAGATAGGTCTGTAACATCGATTCGATAATACGCGGGTTTTGCCCTTCCTGAATGGCGATAACTGCGTCGATACACATTGCCTTGATACGACCTTCCTCCGCCTTGCGCAGATTGAGTTTATCCGCAATTGGCAGGGCGACCATGTTGGCCAGCATCGCGCCATATAAGGTGGTCAGCAGTGCCACCGCCATCGCTGGACCAATCGACTTGGGATCATCCATGCTCGACAGCATTTGCACCAAACCGATGAGAGTACCGATCATCCCCATTGCCGGCGCTACGTCACCCGTAGACGAAAACACCTTGGCACCCCAGGAATGGCGATCAATCGTTTGCTGCATGTCTTTGGTCATCACCGAGCGAATGACTTCCTGCTCGTTACCATCGACCAACATTTGAATGCCCATTTTCAGCGTTTCACTGTTGACATCGATTGACTCCAACGCGAGCATGCCTTCTTTACGCGACACGTTGGACAGGTTGACCACCTCTTCAATCAACTCTTCCGGGTGTTCCAGCTTAAATGTAAATGCCCGTGCCGCAACACCAAATGCACCTAAAAACTGCTGCAAGGTGAATTTCATCATGACCACCATGACGGTGCCGCCGAGCACGATAAGAATTGATGGCACGTTGATAAACACCAGCGCCGAACCGCCGGTAAAAATCGCGGCAAGCACAATGCCTATAGCGCCGACCAAACCTATTAGGGTTGCTAAATCCATATGTATTGTTCCAAACCGTGCACTGCCTCTAACCAGTACCAGGTATACGCATACGCGCTGTTTAAATCGTCATAGTGTGCGGAAACCGCTGCACAGAGTTGACGTGTAAGTGTGAAAGCCGCGTTCGATTGTGTAAACAATTTAACGGCGAAAAGGCCATTTTCTTGCCAAAAGCAGCTTATGACGCGGGTAAACGCGATACCCACAGGCCGTTTAGTTCACTGCCTGCCATAATCTGTCGCGCCGCTTCCTCTGCCTGTGCGCGTTTATCAAAACCCGGCAGGCGCAACTGCCACACGCCCGCCGCCTGGGTAAGCTCCACCTGATAACCCAGCAAACGCAAGCTGCTGGCGGCGGCACTGGCACGCTGCTGATCGCGATAATCACCCGCGTTGATCACCCAGGTTGGCTGTGCCTTCGGCGGCTGAGTCTTTGCCAACTGCTGTGTTGCTGAAAACGCTGCTCGCACATCGACCAGCTCTGCCTGTAACTGATCCGCCAGTTCGCGCTGACTGTTAAGCTCCGCCTGCAAG
>PDSN01000087.1 GCA_002748505.1 Gammaproteobacteria bacterium
GTGCGCTCGCCCAAAATACTGGCGTTGTGTAACAGTCCGTCCAGGCGGCCAAATTCGCTGTCAATGCGAGCAGCGAGCGCCGCACAGTCGCCTTCGCTGAGCGTATTAAAACTCGTGGCAAAGATCATGGGCGTTTTGCCACCCGCAGATATTATTTCATCGTATACGCGTTCCAGTTTTTGTCGTGTACGTCCCACCAACACCAGGCTGGCACCATATTTGGCATAAATAAGCGCTGCTTCACGGCCAATGCCGCCACCTGCACCGGTGACCAAAATCACTTTATCGCGCAGGGCGTGGGGCGCGGTTTGATAATCCTCTGGCGTGTAGTGAATACTCATATGAACTGTTCCTTTATGGACAATAGCGCCGCCAGCTCTGTGCTGCAATGGGCGTAGGCATTTGCCCGCCATGTTGCGGGATCGTCGTGATCTTCGATATAACCATAGGTGGCGGCGATGGTATAAAGTCCGGCGCCCCGCCCCGCTTGAATATCCCGCAAGTGATCGCCGACATATACCGCCTCATGGGGCAGGCATTGCATTTGTTTTAAGTTAAGCAACAAGGCCTCGGGGTGAGGTTTGCCCTGGGTGACGTCATCTGGACAGGTGACGCTTAACGGCGCGGGCTCAAAAGCCAGCGCAGCAAGCAGTGGCTCAGTGTAGGCGCGTGGTTTGTTGGTGGCGATGCCCCAGTTGATCCCTCTGTTTTGCAAATCCTGCAGTAAATCGGTGATGCCAGGATAGGGCCTGGCGCTATCGCCGATGATGGTGCTGTATTTATCCAGAAGCCTTTGCCGTTGCGTGGAAAAGTCGCGGTGGTCTTTTTCGATGCCGTAGGCGAGGGTCACCAGGGCGCCAGAGCCGTTTGAGACATTGGCGCGAATAATGGCCTCTGGCAGCGGTTCCAGGTTGTCCTCGTCGCGCATGGCATTGACCACCTGGACAAATTCTTCGGCGGTATCGACCAGGGTACCGTCTAAATCAAAAATCACTGCGCGCAGGTTTTTTGGAAATTGACTCATAGGGGCTTGCTCGCGCAGAGCATGTAATTTACGTCCACATCAGTTTTGTGCAGGCTGAAGTGATCGGTCAGCGGGTTGTAGCGCATCCCCGTCATTTCTTCAAGCTCCAGGTCTGCCGCGCGCAGCATTTGGGCGAGCTCTGAGGGTTTAATAAATTTCCGGTAATCGTGCGTACCTTTGGCCAGCATCTTCAGCACATACTCCGCGCCGATAATGGCCAGCGCGTAGGCTTTTAAATTGCGGTTGATGGTGGATAAAAACACCTTGCCGCCGGGTTTGACCAGCGTTGCCAGCGCCTTGACGACCGAGGCGGGGTCGGGGACGTGTTCCAGCATTTCCAGGCAGCAGACAATATCAAATTCGCCCGGCTGTTCTTCAGCTAACTGCTCCGCTGTGCATTGCCTGTAGTTTACATCCACCCCGGATTCCAGTTTGTGGATGCGAGCGACTTCCAAAGGGCCTTCGCTCATGTCGATGCCGGTGACGGTAGCGCCGCGCAGCGCCATGGATTCCGCTAAAATGCCGCCGCCACACCCTACGTCGACCAGGTTTTTACCCGCGACGGGAGCCAGAGCATCAATCCAGTTGGCGCGCAGGGGGTTGATGGCGTGCAGAGGTTTGAAATCGCCGGATGGATCCCACCAACTGGCGGCCAGTTCGTCGAATTTGGCAATTTCTTTGGGGTCAATATTTACCGTGTCAGACATAATTCACTCGCTGTGAGGGGATAAACGCGCTCGCCATGTGTTTGCGGCCACGAGCGTCGAGGATAGATTAAGGGTTTGCAATTGGCCATCTTTTAGCAGGCAGCGGCCGGCCACCCAGCTGTGGCTGACTTCCTTGCCGGTGCAGGCATACACCAGTTGAGACAAGGGGTTGTGCACAGGTTGGCAGCTTGGCGCGCTTAAGTCCACCGCGATGATGTCCGCAGCTTTGCCCACTTCCAGGGAGCCGATGTGCTCATCAAGTTCCAGTGCCTGCGCGCCGCCAAGTGTTGCCATGGTCAAAATGTCGGCAGCGAGCAGTGCGCTGGCGTCGTTACTGCTGAGTTTTGCAAGCAGGGCGGCCTGGCGCATTTCCAAAAACAGGTTGAGGTTGTTGTTGCTGGCCGCACCATCGCTGCCAAGACCAATGCTGATGCCCTCGCGATGAAGCTTGGCGATTGGACTTAGACCGCTGGCGAGCTTTAAATTTGACAGTGGGCAGTGAATGACCGAGGCGCCGGTGCGTTTTAGCCGGGCAATGTCGGCATCGTTGAGCGTGGTCATGTGCACGCATTGGGTTTTGGAGCTGAGCAAGCCCAGCGTTTCCAGCAATTCAATGGGGCGGCACTGCTCGGCACTTTGACATTGGATCAGCTCTGCCTGGTTTTCATGCAGGTGGATTTGAATGCCAATATCCAGTTCTGCCGCAAGTGTTGCCACGCGCTGCAGGCTTGCTTTAGACACCGCATAGACGCTGTGCGGGCCAAACACCACCGAGATTAAATCGCTGTGGCGGTTATCGTCGATCAGAGCCAGGCCGCGCTTTATATAGTCGTCAATCCCTGTGCCCCAGGCCGATGGGGCATCGAAGATCGGTGTGGCAATTTGGGCGCGAATACCCACATCGCGGCAGGCTCTGGCGGTGACCTCGGGAAAGTAGTACATATCGCTAAAGCAGGTGGTGCCGCTTAGAATCATCTCTGCAATGCCAAGCAGAGCGCCGTCTTGCACAAAGTCGGCGTTGACATGCTTGAACTCCACCGGCCAGATATGCTGGGCGAGCCAGTCCTGTAGTGCGAGATCATCCGCAAAACCGCGTAACAGACTCATGGCCACATGGCCGTGGGCATTGATAAGGCCGGGTAAAACCACATGCTCGGCTAGTTCGACGGTTTCTGCGGCGCGGTAATTGTGTAGCTCCGAGCGCGGGGCAATGGCGACAATACGGCCCGCCGATACGGCGATAAAGTGTTGGCTGAGTACCTGCGCGACAGGGCGCACGGGCACAATCCATTTGGGCAGCAACAACAGATCACAGGGTTCGGGCTGGCTTATCGGCATGGTTAACTCGCGGTGGGGCGGATGCCGATAACGGTATTGGTGTCGATGGCTTTACCATCGCGGAGCAGGCGCACATCGATGTGATCGCCAGGGCGCAACAGAGCGATGCGGTGCATGGTGAGGCGGCCATCGACAACCGGCTCGCCGTTGATATGAGTGATAATATCACCGCGGCGGATATTGGCGCGGTCAGCGGGGCTATCCGGCGATACGCCCAGTACGCCCAGCACCTGGCTGACGCTGCCATCGCCTTTGCGCGTAGGCAGTGGTTGTACCGAAACGCCCAGCCAGCCGCGAATCACTTTGCCGTATTCGATCAGGTCGTTCATTACAAACAGCGCCTGATTGACCGGAATAGCCAGGCTGATGCCCACACTGCCAATCAAAGTGTTGATACCGAGCAAGCGCCCGCGTGTATCGATCAAGGCGCCGCCGGAATTGCCTCGGTTAATGGTCGTGTCGGTTTGTATGTAGTCTTCATAGCGGCTGGCTTGCAGACCGTATCGCCCCAACGCGGAGACAATCCCCTGCGACACCGAATGACCGTACCCCAGGGGGTTGCCAATAGACAGCACCACATCGCCCACTTTCAGCTCGCCTTCGTTGGCGATCTGTGCCTGTTGCATATTGGGCAGGTCGACGTGCAGCACGGCGAGGTCGGTTTCGGGGTCGCTGCCAACGGTTGTCGCCATTGCTTCGCGACCATCGTAGAGCAGCACGAGTATTTGATCTGCACCATCAATCACATGGTTATTGGTGAGAATATAGCCCTTGTCGGACATGATCACCCCGGAGCCAAGGGACTGTTGCACTCGCTCCTGTGGGGTTGAGGGAGTGAGCTGCTGATCCTGGCTGACTACAATGGTGCGCGTGTAAATATTGACCACAGAAGGCGCGGCTACTTCTACCGCATCGGCGTAGCTATCGATGGTTTTATGTTGCACTGAAAGACTTTGGCCGCCGGGGTTGTGTTGCAACAGCAGCAACGCACCGAGCACGCCCGCTACCGCCGGCCAAAACGCCTGTTTTAAGAAATTTTTGAGCAAGGCTTTGCCCCATCTATGAATATCAGGGTATTGTATATGAAGCAACGCGGGTGCGGCTATGTTTACGCCGATGCGCAGTGGAGTTTATCACTATCAGGAAATGCTATGAGTGTCTCTCGGGATGAGTTATTGGCTGACCTTGCGGGGATGCTAAGACCTCAGGATTTCAAGGATTACTGTCCCAACGGCCTGCAGGTGCAGGGGCGTGAGCGTATCCAGCGTCTGGTTACCGGGGTAACGGCCTGTCAGGATCTGCTCGACGCAGCGATAGCGTGGCAGGCCGATGCGATTTTGGTGCACCACGGTTACTTTTGGCGCGGCGAGGCAGAGCCCCTGGTCGGCATGAAATACCGGCGTATCGCGGCTTTAATTCGTCACGACATCAACTTGCTGGCCTATCATCTGCCGCTGGACGCTCACCCTGAATACGGCAACAACGCGCGTTTGGGGCAGTTGCTGGGTATGCGCGAGGTGGCGGCGCTGCCCGCTTGTGATGAACCCCTGGTATTTGGCGGCACACCGGATGTGCCTATGACTCTGGGTGATTTGGCCAGCCGCATTGCGACCCTAACCCGGCGTGAGCCGCTGCTGGTGGGTGATCCTGCGCAAGCTGTGTTGCGCCCCTCCTGGTGTACCGGCGGTGCACAGGACTACATCGAGGCCGCTTATGCCGCTGGCGCGGATGTGTTTATCACTGGCGAGGTTTCCGAGCGCACAGTACACAGCGCTCGGGAGCTTGGGATTGCGTTTATAGCTGCCGGACACCACGCCACCGAGCGCTACGGGGTGCAGGCGGTGGGCGAGTGTCTGGCGCAGCGCTTTGATTTGCAACACCGCTACATCGATATTGATAATCCCGCTTAGCCCGGATGTTGTACCAGTAAATGGGGTTTTTGGGAGAGTTTCTTCGGGAAAGTGTTTACGACAGCCCCGCGGGGGGCGCAAATAAAGCCTCCGAGCGTTGCTCCAATATCATGAAAAGCCGTCGCCGTGTGCCTTTCCTGGCTTAGGCCTTGGTTTCCTTCCCTGGGGCTGTCGTTTTGTCCAGGCCAAACTTCTCGTTTAACATGCCGGTCTCATCCGGGGATGACTTCGGCGCGTAGTCCAGTGGTTGTTTGATATCGCCAAGCTCGGCGGGGATTTCCTTGGGATTTGCCTCGGGTTCAGGTTGTGACAGAGGTAGCGGACCCTCGCCGTCGCACAGCTCACCAGCCCCTTTGGCCAGGTGCTGGTGCACCTCGCGATAGGCGGCGGTCAGGTTATTGACCAGAGTGGCGGTTTGACTGAAGTGGTTGCTGACATCGTTTTGGTAAGCCTTGTGCTCTGCAAGCAAGGTGTCCAGACGTTCTTCCATGTCCCGCTGTTTAATCTGGTCAGGGGAGGAGCGCTTGCCTATGAGCAGGCCAATTACCACGCCTACTACCAGCAACGCTGCGCCGATCAGCACGAAGGTCAAGATGCTATCCGATGTAAGATCCATTTAAACTAACTCCCAGGTGTTAACTGTGGTGGGTGCGCAGTGCGCGCCAAGGTCAAGTATAAACCCAATGTTTGCTCTGTGGTATAAGCGCGGATAAACAATTTTTACCGACTTTGGTAAACATTCATCCGGGGATTGTGCGAAGCCGCACAGCTCGGTAAAGTGTGGCGGTTTTATTTTGCGGTGCTGCCATGACCACTTCACAGCTTACTCCCCAAATCAGATACCAGGCCGATTTACAGCGCGATGGTTTTCTGCCCGACGCGGCGCAGGCCAATGCGGTGGCGCACTTGCAGGATCTGTACGAGCGTTTGTTAGCAGATGACAGCGCTCAGTCCGGCTTGAGGGGATGGTGGCGCAAGTGGCGCAGTGAGCCCAGGCAGCCCGTGCGCGGCCTCTACTTCTGGGGGGGGGTAGGGCGCGGTAAAACCTATTTGATGGACACGTTTTACGACTGCCTGCCCTTTAAAGAAAAGTACCGTGTTCACTTTCATCGTTTTATGCAGCGCGTACACCGCGAGCTAAAGGCGCTGGACGGTGAAAAAAACCCCTTGTTGATCGTTGCCGACGGCATCGCCGCAGAGGCGCGGGTGGTATGCTTTGACGAGTTTTTTGTTACCGACATTGCCGACGCGATGATTTTGGGCGGCTTGATGGAGGCGCTGTTTGCGCGCGGTGTGACCCTGGTGGCCACCTCTAATATCGTACCGGACGGGCTCTATGAGAATGGCTTGCAGCGGCAGCGTTTTCTGCCTGCGATTGCGCTGTTGAAAGAACATACCGAAGTGGTGAACGTGGATGCGGGGGTGGATTACCGTCTGCGCGCTTTGGAGAGCGCAGAGCTGTATTATACACCGCTTGATGATGCCGCCGAGGCGGGGCTTTCCGCAGCGTTTGAGCGTATAGCACCCGAGGCGCCAAAACACTGGGAGCGCCTGGAGGTCAACGGGCGCTATCTGTCCAGTAAGCGTGTAGCGGACGACGTCGTATGGTTTGAGTTTGCTGCGCTGTGCGATGGGCCTCGCAGTCAGTCCGATTACATTGAGCTGGCGCGTATTTATCACGCGGTGCTGCTAAGCGGCATTCCGGCGATGGGTTCTCACAATGACGATGCGGCGCGGCGTTTTATCAATCTGGTGGATGAGTTTTATGATCGCAACGTCAAGTTGATCGTCAGTGCGGAAAAGCCGTTGTTTGAGCTGTATGGTGAGGGGCGCCTGAATTTTGAGTTCGATCGCACCATCTCGCGCCTGCAGGAGATGCAGTCCCACGAGTATCTGGCGCGGGAGCACAAGCCCTAGGGATGATGGTCTGGGCTTTGCGCTCTCGGCGCTGGAGAGGCGTGTTATCGCGTGGTTTTACGGGTATTGTCCATTGTGGAAAGGGCAAACTGGGTAAATCGCAAAACCAAGCGAAAATATGCTTGTAATGTGTTTGTGGTTTGGGTAGTATTCGCGCTCTTTAATTTTCAGCCCAATCGAATATAGGCGAAACAGAATGAAAACCTTCAGTGCCAAAGCAGAAGAGGTGAATCGCGACTGGTTTGTCGTCGATGCCTCAGACAAGACGCTGGGTCGTCTGGCCAGTGAAATTGCGCATCGCCTGCGCGGTAAGCACAAGCCCGAGTACACCCCGCACGTGGACACCGGCGATTACATCGTGGTCGTTAACGCTGAAAAAGTGCGCGTTACCGGTGCTAAAACCACGGACAAAATGTACCACAGTCACACGGGCTACCCCGGTGGTTTGAAGTCCATCTCCTTCGATAAGTTGATCGACAAAGCCCCCGAGCGCGTGATTCAAGGTGCGGTGAAAGGCATGCTGCCTCGCAATCCGCTGGGTCGCGCCATGTTCAAGAAATTGAAAGTATACGCCGGTGCCGAGCATCCCCATGCCGCGCAGCAGCCGCAAACACTGGACATCTAACGGATCAGAATTATGTCAGCTACTCAATACTACGGCACAGGCCGCCGCAAGACTTCAACCGCTCGCGTATTTCTGAAAAATGGCGGCGGAGCTATCACTGTCAACAA
>PDSN01000206.1 GCA_002748505.1 Gammaproteobacteria bacterium
AGGTCGGGAATAAACACCCAATCAAACTCCAGGCCCTTGGATTTATGCAAGGTCATAAACTGCACTTTTGCGCCCGCTACTTCGCGGCTTATTTTGGCGTCTGCCAAGCGCCTTTTAAGTGCGGCCACCGATAACCCCTCACCTGCTGCCTCCATTGTTTCGATGATTTCCAGCACCTGTTGGGCGTCGCTGTGTTGTTGTGGTTCCACGGCACAGGCCGGGCCCTGTAGTTTCAGCCATAGTTGCTCTATCCATACCCGCATAGCCAGGCGCTGGCGATGGGCAATACCCCAGGACAGCGCATTGCACAGGGCGTTGACACGCAGCCTGGCCTCATCCGATAGCAGCGCCGCAAGCTCAGCGTCATGCAGCGTTGCCCACACCGAAGGATTCCCCAGGGCGCGGCGATGCCTGGCAATTTGCAATAAGTCCTCCAGCCGTAAACCGCACCAGGGCGCGCGCAGCAGGCTGATCCAGGCCAGGGCATCGGCGCGGTTTGCCATTGCAGAAAACAGGGCAGTTAAACCCTGCACCACAGGCGAAGCACCCAGCGCAGCGATCTCCTGGGCGTTATAGACGATACCGCGCGCGTCCAGTTCATCCATAATAGGTGCCAGCGATTTACGGCTGCGACCGAGCACGGCGATACTTCTACAGCTAGCATCAGCGATGCCCTTCTCGATCTGATCACAAATGCTGAGCACTTCTTCATCTGCGGCCCGCTCGCCGTAAAACAGTTCTGTGCTAACCGGTTTTGCCGCACCGCCGATATTAACGGACGCCGCCTGGGTGTAGCTTACCTGTGAACGGGCGATATCATCGCACTGGGGAAAGGCGTCGCAAAATACCTTGTTCACCCAGTCCACCACGGTGCTGTCGGAGCGGAAATTGCACCGCAATTGCAGGGACGTGAGTTTAAGGCCACTAAACCCTTTATCGCGCGCTTTTAAAAACAGGCCCACGTTCGCGTTTCTAAACCGATAAATAGACTGCATAGCATCGCCCACAACCATCAGCGTGTGCGGGTTATCGGGGTTGTTTTGATTGTACTCCAGCCAGTCGGCGGTGAGCCGCTCGATTAAGCGGTACTGATTTATGGCGGTGTCTTGAAATTCATCCACCAAGATATGGCTGATACCGTAATCCAAACGCATGGCGAGTTCACTGGGCGCGTCCGCACTGCCCAGGGCATCCAGTGCCGACAATGCCACCTGCGTGTAATCCACCTGCCCGCGCGCTTGAAAAACCAACAATAAGTGGGCGGCAAGCTGCGGAAGCAAACGGCTGACAGTCAGCACCAAATCCCAATTCTCGCCGTGATCTTCCAGTGCAGGCAAGGTGCGCAACTCCTGCAGCGCGGCAAGCAATTCCGGCTGCTCTTGCAACTCTAACAATAAAGCGACAAATTCTGCTTTGCGCTGCTTGCGCTCGGGCGTGCCAACGGGAAACCCCTGACCTTTAGTAACACCTCTGGGTTTTCGCCATCCATTTTGC
>PDSN01000088.1 GCA_002748505.1 Gammaproteobacteria bacterium
GAAGTGCTGGTGTCCATCGTGGCTGCGGCCACCGGCTCTGGCGATTTGGCCATCGGCAATGCCATCGGTTCCAATATTGCCAACGTCGGCCTGGTGCTCGGCATCACCCTGTTAATCGTGCCTCTTCTTTCTGGCGATCACTATATCAAGCGGGAAATTCCCATCCTTATCGTCGCCATGCTTGCTGTGGGTGCGCTGATTGCGGATGGCAACGCCTCGGCCATAGACGGTACGCTGATGCTCGCGGCGCTGATAGGCATATTGTGGTGGATGGTTCGCAGGCAATCCAAAGACCAGCAGACGGAATCGGAAGTGGCAGAGGAACCGCTGCCGGATCTGTCGCCCCTGCGCGCATGGCTGACCTTCTTAATGGGGCTGGCTTTGCTGATTGTCAGCTCGCGCGTGCTGGTGTGGAGTGCCACTGAAATTGCCCGGGAGCTGGGCATGAGTGAACTGGTCATCGGCCTCACGATAGTGGCCATTGGTACCAGCCTGCCCGAGCTTGCCGCCAGCGTCGCCGGCGCGCTGCGCGGCCACACCGATATCGCCCTTGGCAACGTGGTTGGCTCCAACCTGTTTAACCTGCTCGGCGTGATGGCCATTCCCGGTATTATCCAGGTTCAGCCCATTGGCGAGTTAACCCTGATGCGGGACTACCTGTCGATGGTTGCTGTTACCGGCGTACTGGCGCTGGCCATGCTGTGGGGGCGGCGCTCACAGCACGCGGGGAACAAGCAACTCTATTTAAGTCGGCCGGTCGGCGCGCTGTTACTCGCGCTGTATGCGGGTTATTATTACTGGCTATTCGCCACGATGCTGCCCGGTGCGGGTCAGTAATCTCGCGTAAAACAGCCACACTGCAACGGGATCAACACTATGGCAAGCCCCACATCGGCTTATGATTTCAACGCCTCTGCCAAGCGCACCATCACCATTGAACGCGATGCGGTAGACGCCTTGTTGCACCGTGTTGACGAGAACTTTACCGCCGCCTGTAAGCTGCTGTTAGCCGCGCCAGGGCGGGTCATCGTTACCGGCATGGGTAAATCCGGCCATATCGGGCGCAAGATAGCTGCAACCCTGGCCAGCACCGGCACACCCGCGCACTTTGTCCACCCCGGCGAGGCCAGCCACGGCGACATGGGCATGATTACTCGCGACGATGCGGTTATTGCTCTGTCCAACAGCGGCACCTCGGCGGAAATTGTCACCTTGCTGCCCCTGCTCAAACGCCTGGGGGTCAAACTTGTCAGCATGACGGGTAATGACAACTCCACCCTCGCCCAGGCCGCCGACGCCCATCTGAACACCGGCGTAGCGCAAGAGGCCTGCCCACTGAATTTAGCCCCGACATCCAGCACCACCACCGCCCTGGTCATGGGCGACGCACTGGCCATTGCCCTGCTCGAAGCGCGCGGTTTCACCGCTGAAGACTTCGCGTTTTCTCACCCCGGCGGTGCGCTGGGCAGAAAATTGCTGATGCTGGTCAGCGATGTGATGCACAGCGGCGAACAAATCCCCAGGGTCAATGAACAAGCCACGATCAGCCAGGCACTGCTGGAAGTGAGTAACAAAGGCCTGGGTATGACCACGGTGGAAAACGCCCAGGGGCAATTGGTGGGCGTATTTACCGATGGCGACCTGCGCCGCGCCATGGATGCCAATGTCGATATTCACAACACCGCGATCAGCGAACTGATGACCGCCAATGCCAAGAGCGTGACGCCAAGTATGCTGGCCGCCGAAGCATTGCACATTATTGAAGAGAACCGAATTTCCTCGCTGGTTGTCATAGACGATAGCGGCAAGCTGGTGGGCGTGGTACACCTGATGAGCCTGCTCAGGGCGGGCATTGCCTGAGTCAAACACAAGGAATAAAAAGTGAAGGTAAAGGAATTAGCAAAAACCATCAGCGTTCTGGTGCTCGATGTGGACGGCATTCTCACTGATGGCCGTATTTACTACAGCAGCGCCGGTGAAGAATTGAAGAGCTTCAATATCAAAGACGGTCTGGGCATCAAAATGGCACAGCGCGCCGGTATAACGGTGGCGATTATCACCGGCAGACGCTCGGCTATGGTGGAGCGCCGCGCCACAGAGCTGGGCATTACAGACCTGATTCAAGGGCGTGAAGACAAAGTCACCGCCCTCAAGGAGCTGTGCGCGAGGCTCGATGTCACCCTCGCCCAATGCGCTTATATGGGCGATGATCTGCCCGATTTGCGCGCCATCGAGGCCGCGGGCCTGGGTATGACCGTAGCCGATGGTGTCGAGGCTGTGCGCGATATGGCAGACTGGATCAGCCAGGCCAAAGGCGGTGCTGGCGCGGTGCGCGAAGCCTGTGAGTTCTTACTCGACGCCAAAGGAGTACGGCACACCATTGAACAGGCCCTGACCGCAGGGAACGCGCATTAAACATGCAACCTAAGATTCTCGCTCAATGGATACTGGCAGCCGCAATTGTGGTTGGTATCCTGTTCTTTTTGGGCTCCGGGAGCAACGACGGCAGTCGCATGCCCAGAACCCCCGATGGCGAACTGCTGCCCAGCACGTTTTTAATCAACAGCCGCACATGGGTATACGAGCCCCACGGCCCGCTGGCCGAGGTGATTGAGAGCAGTTCAGTGAGTTACTACGAAGACGCCCAACACTCCGTGCTTGAGCAGCCGCGCTATTTCTCCCACAATGGCAGCGACCAGACCTGGGCTGCCTCGGCTCAGCGCGGCGAATTTTTTCACAACAATGGTAAACTGGAGTTGTATAACAAGGTCGTACTGCACAACGATGCCAACAATGCGCAGGTGCAAACGCAGGCTGTGAGCGTTGACACCCTGCGCAAGGTTGCGGTTGCAGAAACAACCGTCACCATTACACAAGACGGTGACAACACGCTTAGCGCGGATGGTCTCGTCGCCGATTTTAAAACCCAGCGCCTACTACTGAAGGGACATGTCAGCAGTGTTTATCACCCAAAGAAAAAGCCTTAAAGCCGCGTGTGTTGTCGGCATCATCGCACTGGCGACAATTTACAACCAGCAGACCCACGCCCTGCCCGAGGATCGCCAGCAGGCCATCCGTATCAGTGCCGATGAGGCGGTGCGCGATGAAAAACGCGGCCTGACCATCTACAAAGGCAATGTGCGCATGAATCAGGGCACCCTGCAAATTGCCGCCGACAAAATCACCGTAACCGATACAGAGGGGCGCGCACAGACCATTGTCGCCCAGGGTAAGCCTGCCAAACTGCAGCAGCGACCTGCGGCAGACCAAGCCATCCTCTACGCCCAGGCCAGACGTATCGAATATCAAAACAACACCGGCAAAGTGCGTTTGCTGCGCCAGGCGCGCATTGAACAGGACGGTTCAAAAGTAACCGGCAACAGCATCGACTATGACATCAATGAACATATCGTCAAAGCCAAGGCCGGTAGCAATGGCAGCGGCCGCGTTGAAGTGGTCATTCCCCCACATTTGATTAACAATCCAGAAGGAAAGCCCGGTGGCGATACTAAGCGCTGAAAACCTCGCGAAATCCTACCGTGGCCGTGAAGTGGTGCGGGATGTTTCATTGACAGTCAACAGCGGTCAGGTCGTCGGCCTGCTGGGCCCCAATGGCGCAGGCAAAACCACCTGTTTTTACATGATGCTGGGCATAGTGCCTGCGGATCGCGGCCGTATCAGCATTGATGGCGAGGATTTAAGCGGCCTGCCCCTGCACGGCAGGGCGCGCCACGGCATTGGCTATTTGCCGCAGGAAGCTTCGATTTTTCGCAAAATGACTGTGGGCGACAATATTCTCTCCATTTTACAAACCCGCCCCGACCTCAAACGCGCGCAGCGTCTCGAATTGCGCGATGCACTGCTGAAAGAGTTTAATGTCGAACACTTAAAGGACAGCCTGGGACAGGCACTATCGGGTGGCGAGCGCCGCCGGGTAGAAATTGCCCGCGCCCTGGCGATGGAGCCGCAATTCATTTTGCTGGACGAACCCTTTGCCGGGGTTGACCCTATTTCCGTGGGCGACATCAAACAGATCATCCGTCACCTGCGCGATCGCGGCATCGGCGTGCTCATCACTGACCACAATGTGCGCGACACACTGGACATCTGTGAAACCGCCTACATCGTCGGTGAAGGCCACGTTATCACCGCAGGCAGCGCCGAGCAGGTGCTGGCCAACGAGAAAGTTCGCGCGGTGTATTTAGGGGACGATTTTCACTTATAAAGCGCCCTGCGCCCTGCTAACCCCTTGTAAAAGCAACTATTTTGCCCGGCGGGAAGCAGGCTCAAAGCAACAGGTATTCGCGGCGTTCCCCGCTTCCAAAACCACCCCCCCTCAGGGCTGGGTAGATTCGAGCCTTGATCCAGCAAAAAAAGAGGAAGGGCCGTCCCCAGATCAACAAAAACACCTTTTCTTGAGCATTCCTCGCCCCTATCTTATTGCTTGCCCGCAAGCAGATAGATACACTGGCGCTGAACCTCATTTATTGTCGGACTTAACGAGTAAAAACCAAGGACAGCAAGCGAACGTGTCAACCCAAGCGATCAGCGGCCTCGGCCAATGAAACAATCTCTACAGCTCAAGCTGGGCACGCAGCTCACCATGACGCCGCAGCTGCAACAGGCCATCAAACTGTTGCAGATGTCCACGCTTGATCTACAGCAAGAGATCCAGCAGAACCTTGAAAGCAACCCCTTGCTGGAAGTCGCCGACAGCAACGCAACAGATGGCGGCGACAGCGGAAAGGACGGCGACGCCCAGGATACGCCTGAGCTGGCTGCGCAAAGCGACTCACTCACTGACGACAACCCCTTTGAAAACCATCAACTGCCCGATGATTTGCCCGTAGACACCCGCTGGGAAGACATTCTGCCCTCCTCGGCGCCGAGCACAGTTGGCGCCGATAGTGACATGGACTTTGACTATCGCAACACCGCACCGGAAAGTCTGACCGATCACCTGTTGTGGCAGTTAAACCTGAGCCGCCTGTCCAACACTGATCGCGCCATTGCCGTGGCCATCATCGATGCGACGGATAGCAATGGCCGTTTAACCCAGACCCTGGAAGAGCTGCACGAGTCCTTTGACCCGGCGCTGGACATCGATCTGGACGAAGTCGTCGCTGTGTTACACCATGTGCAGCAATTTGAGCCGGTCGGTGTCTGCACCCTGGATTTACAGGACTGCCTCCTGGTGCAACTGCGCGCCCTGCATGAAGAGACACCCTGGCGCGCCGAGGCCATTACCCTGATCGAACGCCATATGAACCAGATTGCCAGCGGCGATTTCAAACAGATCATGCGCCGCTGCGATTTGGACGAATACGAATTGCAGCGGGTGATGAGCCTTATCCAGTCCCTGGATCCGCTGCCAGGTTCGCGAATAGGTGACAGCGATGCACAATACGTCATTCCCGATGTCTACGTCAGCAAAAAGAACGGGCACTGGGTGGTGGAACTCAACCCCGAAACCACCCCCAAACTGCGCATTAACAACAGCTACGCCAGTTTGATTAAACGCGCAGACGACAGCGCCGACAACACCTACCTGAAAAACAATCTGCAAGAAGCGCGCTGGTTTTTGAAAAGCCTGCAAAGCCGCAACGAAACCATGATGAAAGTGGCCACCTGCATTGTAGAGGCACAACAGGGTTTTCTGGAACACGGTGAGGAAGCGATGAAACCGCTGGTTTTGAGCGACATCGCCGAGGCGGTAGAGATGCACGAATCCACCATCTCCCGGGTTACCACGCAAAAATATATGCACACCCCACGTGGCGTGTTTGAGTTAAAGTACTTCTTCTCAAGTCATGTAGGCACTAACAACGGCGGCGAATGCTCATCCACAGCAATTCGCGCTATCATTAAGAAACTGGTAGCCGCGGAGAACCACCGCAAACCGCTCAGTGACAGCAAAATAGCCAAGTTGCTGGAGGAACAAGGTATTAACATAGCAAGGCGCACCATTGCAAAATACCGCGATGCGCTGAATATTCCCCCTTCCAACGAGCGTAAACGCTTGGTTTAGGGCAACAGATAACAACACATCGGCAGTGCCGATGCCGGGCGCAAGCCCTTCTTTTCACGCCAAAAGGAGCATCCTATGCAATTAACAGTCAGTGGACATCACGTAGAAGTAAGCGACGCATTACGCGACTATGTCGAAGGCAAGTTCGAGCGTTTGCAAAGACACTTTGACGGCATCACCATTGCTGAAGTAACCCTCATTCTGGAGAAACTGGTACAAAAGGCCGAAGCCAATGTTCACGTCGCCGGTGCCGATATTTTCGCCGCCGCCGACTCCGATGATATGTACGCCGCCATCGATGCGCTGGTGGACAAACTGGATCGACAGCTTATCAAACACAAACAAAAAACCCGAGGCCGATAGCCTTACTACTATGCAAGACCTGCAACAACTACTCCCCCCACATCGCGTGCTGTGCCGGCGCGATGTGGGCAGCATGAAAAGCCTGTTTACCCATATCGCCGACGCGATCTCTCAAGATTCGCCCGATATTGCCACCCCTACCATTATCAAAGAACTCAACGCACGAGAAAAACTGGGCAGCACCGGCCTTGGCGATGGCATCGCCATTCCCCACACCCGTCTCGAAGGCCTGGAAAAACCCTGTGGCTGCCTGATTACGCTTGTGGACGGCATCGATTTTGATGCGCCAGACAACAAAAAGGTAGATATTGTCTTTGCCTTGTTGGTACCCTCTGAAGCCAATGGTGAACACTTACAGATTCTTTCCAGCCTGGCAAAACTGTTTGTTCAACCTGAGTTCTGTCAGCGCCTGCGCGCTGCGGAAAATGCGCAAGCCTTACACGAATTGGTACTAAACTGGCCCGTTGAGACCTAAACAATGAAACTAATAGTCACCAGTGGCCGCTCTGGTTCTGGCAAAAGTTCGGCACTGCACCAACTGGAAGACGATGGCTACAAATGTATCGACAACCTGCCTGTGGCACTGTTACCCGCATTGCTGGATGAGTTTGCCCAAAGCGCCTACGCAGATTTTCGCGGCATTGCAGTGGGCATCGATGCGCGCAGTACCGACAGCGAATTAAAAGACTTCAACAGTATTCTGTATGCCCTGCCAAGCGACGTCGATTGCACGGTGGTGTATCTGGACGCCACAGATGAGACCCTCATCAAACGCTTTAGCGAAACCCGCAGGCGTCACCCCCTGTCACGGGACAACACCCCGCTGCGCGATGCGATTGAGCGGGAGCGCGAACTACTGGACCCCATCGCCCGCGCCGCCACGGTGAGTATCGACACCACCGGCATGAGCATTTACGATCTGCGCAACGCGATAAATCGTCAGGTGTCGCTGGTCAGCAGTGATTCACTGGCGATCATGTTACAGTCTTTCGGTTTTAAACACGGTCTGCCCAGCGATGCCGATCTGGTCTTTGACGTGCGCATGCTGCCGAACCCCCACTGGGTGCCAGAGCTTCGCGCTCACCGAGGTAACGAAGCGGTCATTGCCGATATTAAACACTACCTCGAGCGCTGGCTGCCGGTTTATCAAGACAGCAACCGCAGCTATGTCACCGTGGCCATCGGCTGCACCGGCGGCCACCACCGCTCGGTCTACATGACCGAGCGCCTGTACCGCCACTTCGAAGGTGACTACGAACAACTACAAATACGCCACCGCGAGTTGTAACTGAACAGCGTATGATCTCTGGCGACGTCACCATCATCAATAAGCTCGGTCTGCACGCCCGCGCCACCGGAGCCTTCGTCAACTGCGCCAAAGCCTTTACCAGCGAAGTGCGTATTGGCCCCGATGGTGGTCTGGTCGATGGTAAAAGCATCATGGCGGTGATGATGCTCGCCGCCGCCCAGGGTACGGTACTGCGACTCGAAACCGAAGGTGAAGACGAACGCGATGCCTTCGATGCCATCGAAGCATTGATAAACGATTATTTTGGTGAAGGTGAATAGCGGCTGAGAGCCGCCCCGAGGGGCAGGGCCTGGCATGCAGGCAGCGGGCAACAGAAACACCAGATCTGACATTTCACCTTTCCCTCCCATCACCCTGCCCTTGTTGTAGCCCGCCCTTTGCCGGATAATCCCCCGCTGATATCACTTTGGGGTTGGCGATGCCATGACGAGACAGAACAGCAGTACCAAAACACACAAGCTCGATCGCTTCATGGCCGCCCTGGTGGATGACCCGGAGAACCAGCGCAGTATATCCAGCCTGAGCCATATGCTTAACGGCCTGCCCGCAGCGGACGTGGCGCATCTGCTGGAATCCTCACCGCCGCAGCACCGGCAAATCCTCTGGGATATGGTCGATGAAGACCTGGAGGGCGATGTACTGGGCGAATTGCCCGATGAGTTGTCTGCACAATTTCTCGCGGATATGGACGCCCGGCAAGTCTTCAACATGACCGAAGGCATGGATGACGACGATATTGCCGACATCCTGCAGAAGCTGCCCAACCAGATTACCGAGGAAGTACTGGGCGGCATGGACGCCATGGACAGGCGGCGTCTGGAATATGTCCTGCACTACCCGGATGACACCGCAGGCGGTTTGATGAACACCGACGCGATCATGATTCGCCCCCGCCTGACTCTGGATGTGGTACTGCGTTACC
>PDSN01000207.1 GCA_002748505.1 Gammaproteobacteria bacterium
CGCGCGGCTGTGGTGGCCGCGGCGCTTGCCAGTCAATTCGATGGCAGCCGTGCGCCGGATATTGAGTTTGCACCGCACAGTGATGGGGGCGATGTTGGCAGTGTGGCCGGTGAAGTCTTTGAGGCGGCGGTTGAGACTCAGGATATTCCCGCTCACCTGCTGGACCTGGCGCGCGAGCCCATCGGTGCACAATCCTTGCTGTTTGCCTTGTTGATGGATGACCAGGAATCCGTGGCGCACCGCCAATACCAGTTGATCGACGCTCAGGGTGTGCGCGGTTTGTCCAATGAGGTTGCGAAAGTGTTACCCGCGGTGAAACGGCTCCACCCCGCGCGCCGTTTGCCGCTGACGGAACTCTGTTTGCCTGCGCTCAAATCCATGTCGAAGGGGCAGTACCATCGTTTTCGCAGAACGCTACTGACGCTTGCCCAGGCGGATCGGCGCATTGATTTGTACGAGTGGTGTTTATTTCAATTAGTCTCACATTATCTGGCACCGGAGTTTAGCCCGCAGCGTATCAGCAAATCGCGTTATCGCCATATCAGCCAGGTGCGCGGCGAAGTTTCCGCGGTATTGTCGATGCTGGTGTGGGAGGGCTTGTCCACTGAGCCACCGGAAACCTTGTTCGCCATTGCCAAACAAGCGCTGGGCGATGACGGCATTGTGTTGCAAGCCAGGGAGCAGTTGTCAGTGCAGTCACTGTCGAAGGCGGTTTACACCCTGGCGGATTGTTACCCACTGCTAAAACCGCGCATTCTGAAAGCCATGGCAGTCGCCGCAGGTTACGATGGTGTGTTATCCGCCCCAGAGCGCGAGATTATCGCGGCGATTGCCGCAATAATGGACTGTCCGGTGCCGGATGTGCAGTTGGTCCAGTAATGACACGCCGGACGCTGTGGACTGTTGCTGTTGAGTTTGCAAAAAAAATGACGTAGCGTTGATAAGCGGGTCGCTAGCTTGGGTTATACGCTTACAAGACCTGGTATTAAAACCTGTTAGGTAAAATAACTATCACACGATGCCAATAGACGGGGGCGGCACATGAAGAAAACCTGGGGCAATTATCGGGCTGACGCGCTGTATGATGAGTTGATTACCGACAGCGGTCGGCCGCGAATCCTGGCGCGACGCCTGGTTAATATGCTTAAAAAACTCCCCGAGGATGAAATGAGCGCCAGGCGCGCGGCGGCTGAGTTGGCGATTAAAGAAATGGGTATCTCCTTTACGGTGTATACCGAGGGTGGGAACATTGATCGCGCCTGGCCCTTTGATATCGTGCCGCGGATTATCGGCGCGAAAGAATGGCATAAAGTCAGTGCCGGCCTGTTACAGCGCAGCCGCGCCTTGAATGCCTTTATTAACGATGTATACAACGAGCAGCGCATTTTCAAAGAAGGCGTGATACCGGCTGACGTGGTGTTGGAGTCGCCCAACTTCAAACCTCAGTGCGTTGGCCACACCCCGCGTTTTGGTGTCTGG
>PDSN01000208.1 GCA_002748505.1 Gammaproteobacteria bacterium
GGGGATAGGTCGTCGGTGTTGGTTTCGCCGGTGACCTTGAATACGGTGACTTTGATGGATTCGGGCACATCGGCCTGATTGGTAAACCATTCGCCATCGGCCCAGGACTGCATCACACTCTGTGCGTGCTGGTTACCGGCTTTTGCCAGTTCATCCACATCGTGGAAGGCATCGAACATCAGCAGGGTGTGCTTGAGTTCTTCCGCAGCCTGCGCCGCATATGCGTCATTTTTGAGCAGTGATACCAGGGTGGCGATGTTGTAGCCACCGTGCATATTGCCCAACAGGTCAATGGCACGGGATTTATCGATCAAAGGGCTTTGCGCTTCATCGTTCACGATGGCGGACAAAAAGCCGGCTTTTACGTAGGCGGCTTCGTCAACGCCGGGGGGGACGCGATTAGTAATCAATTCCAGTAAAAATTCTTCCTCGCCAGCGGGCGGGTTTTTCAACAGTTCCACCAAGTCGGCGACCTGTTCGGCGCTAAGGGGCTCGGGGGGGATGTTAAGTTTGGCACGCTCAGCGACATGTTCACGGTAGGCTTTAAGCACGGTTAGGCTCCTTCTTGCGAGGCGGCAACGCCGCCAATGGCTTGTGGGTAAAACGCGCCGATTATACCGCAGGATAAGCGCAAGTGCATGATGATCCGCTTATAACGTGCATTCACTGGGCTGATACCGTAAACTTCAAGGCCGTCGAAGAAAACTGTTTATACTGCCGAGACGTCCATGCCTGTCGCTGTTGATTTAAGTCCTATCCGTGAGTTTTTGCTCTGTCAAACCCCTGCTGCGTGGGTGAACTGGGCGCTTGAGAACCAGGACATCATGTTGGTGGATCACGCCAACTGCGAGAAAAAAGCTGCATCCACCGCGTTGAATCTCATGTATCGCTACGTAGAGCATCCGGTGTTGCTGCATAAACTGTCGCGCCTGGCCAGGGAAGAGCTGCGTCATTTTGAGCAGGTGCTGGCGATCATGCAGGCGCGTGGCATCGACTATCCACAGCTTAGCGCCGCGCGCTATGCCGGTGAATTGCACCAGCTTATTCGCAAACAGGAACCCGGACGCCTGGTGGATACGCTGATCGTCGGCGCCATTATCGAAGCGCGTTCCTGCGAGCGCTTTGCCGCTCTGTTACCTGTACTCGATGACGAACTGGCGAAGTTTTACGGCTCTTTATTGAAATCCGAATCGCGCCATTTTATGGATTACTTGAAACTGGCGCGCATTTTGGTGAGTGAGGCAGAAGTGCAAGAACGCCTGCCGGTTTTTTTAGCCAAAGAAAAAGAGCTGATCGAATCCAGCGACAGTGAGTTTCGGTTTCATTCGGGCGTGCCGTCGTCGGCTGACTAAGCATTCAGCGGCGCGTCGATCAAAGCAATAGTGTCTTTGTCGACCTCTATATACCAGAGCTTTTTATCCCAATCACCCAGCACCCAGCGTTTTCCAGCGGGCGTGTCGTGGCAGGCGGG
>PDSN01000016.1 GCA_002748505.1 Gammaproteobacteria bacterium
CCAAACGCTGCAGTCAAGGCTGTCATGGCAAAGCAAGTCGCCAAAGCCGCTGTCGATAAACCGGATGTGGTTGTGCTCGCCACCGGTGGTACTATCGCGGGGCGCGGCGCCAGCGAAGTCAGCGCCAATTATCAGGCTGCGCAGATAAGTGGTGAGGCATTGTTGGGAGCCCTGCCACAGTTGTCGCGTTTGGCCGATGTGCGCGCGGAGCAAATCACCAATATTGCCAGTCAGGACATGAGCGTGGCGGTTTGGCAGAAGCTGGCCGGGCGAGTGCGGGCTTTGCTCGCGGACAATGACGTGGCGGGACTGGTGATTACCCACGGTACAGACACCCTGGAGGAGACGGCCTTTTTCCTGAGTCTGGTGATCGACAGTGACAAACCTGTGGTGCTGACGGCGTCCATGCGCCCCTCCAACGGTTTGTCAGCCGACGGCCCCATGAATCTCTACAACGCGGTAGCGGTGGCCAGCGCCCCCCAGTCGCGCGGTCGAGGTGTGCTGGTGGTGGCCAACGACCTCATTCATCCGGCGCGGGCGGTGACAAAAACCCACACTACTCGGGTGGATACCTTTCAATCCGGCCTAGGGGGAGTTTTGGGCACAGCGCAGGTGGGGCACGTGCGTTACTTGCGGCCAGCGTCGCGGCTCCGTGCAGGCAATGATTTTGCCGCAGCGCTGGACAAGCCGTGGCCGCGGGTGGATATTTTATTTGGTCACGCGGGTTTTGCAGCCGATCAGGTGGCGTCCTCGGTTAAACAGGGTGCCAAGGGGCTGGTGTTTGCGGGCGTGGGTAATGGCAATATGAATAAAGCCACCCTGGCTGCAGTACAAAAGGCCATTGCGCAGGGTGTTGCCGTGGTGCGTTCCTCACGTGTGGGACACGGCAATCGCGCATTTTGTTGCAGCTTGCGCTACTTCACAATATGGATACCGCCGCGATACAACAGGCATTTGAGCGGTTTTAATCCATAGACAGCGGCTTCAGTTACAAAGATTGGGTTTGTAAACCCTTTGTAATAGCTGCACAAATCCGCTATTTTTCCGGTATGGCTTGATATCATCGGGTATTGCCTGGCAGGGCAGGGATGAGTGATCAATCGGAGAAATACAATGTCCGCAATAACCGTAGGCTTACTGGAAGACGAAGCACCACAAGCGCAAATGATGATTACCTGGCTGGAAGAGGCGGGTTATGACGTGGTGCACGGTAGCAGCGGGGAGCAGTTTTTGAGTCTGGTGCGAGAGCGTCGCCCCGAGCTGTTGATCCTAGATTGGCAATTGCCGGACTGCGAGGGTATCGATGTGCTGCAGGAGTTGCGCACACACCACGACTTTACCGGCCCGGTGGTTTTTGCCACGGCCAAAGATTCCGAAGACGATATTGTGCGTGGCCTGGTCAGCGGTGCCGATGATTATCTGGTGAAACCCCTGCGCAGAGCCGAACTGCTCGCCCGCCTGAGCGCGCTGTGGCGTCGGGTTGCCCCAGAAAAACCTCAGGCTGTGGTGCAGTTAGGGGAAATCGAGCTGGACCAGGACAACTGTATTGCGCGCAATGGTGGAGAAGAAGTGCGCTTAACACCGACAGAGTTTCGTTTGGCCAGTTACGTGTTGCGTAACGTAGGCAAACTGCTGTCGCGGGAGCAGCTGTTAAAAGAAGTGTGGGGGGTGCAGGCAGAGATTGACACTCGTACCGTGGATATGCACATGAGTCGAATCCGCAAAGCACTGCAAATTGGCCCCAGTATGGGGTACATGATTAAAACCGTTTATCGGCACGGTTATCGTCTGGAAAAACTCGAACATGAATAGATTATTGCCCGGCTTATGTTTAGTGGTTTTACTTCCCTTGACGCAACCCGCGGCGGCCAGTGACTGGCTGTACCGTATGCAGCAGGGGGATACGCTGTGGGACTTGTGTTTAAAGTATACCCATAAGCGCGGTTGCTGGATGGAGCTTGGTAAATATAACAGCATTAAACACGGCCGCCGCATTCAGCCCGGCACAGTGATTAAAGTACCGGCAAGTTGGTTGCGCACCCTGCCAAAAGTTGGACAGGTCGGCGCAGTGCAGGGCGATGTGACCTATATCACCGCCAGCGGCGAAGAAAGCGCTCTGCGCCAGGGGCAGGCCTTGATGTTGGGGGCTGGCTTGCGTTCTGGCGAGCGGGGTTCGGCCACGATTCACCTGGGCGCACACCAGCGGGTATTGCTGCGCCCGGATTCCCAATTAATACTTGAAAACGCCTCATCTTTTGAGCAAAGCATCAGTGATGTCGAGCTGCGCCTGGAGTCGGGTAATGTGGAGGCTTCGGTTCGCAAAGGCACAAAATCGCGTTTTCAGATCAAAACCCCCGCCGCAATTGCGTCGGTGCGCGGTACGCGTTACCGCTTAGCGGCGGATGCCACCAACAAAGTGACGCGCTCTGAAGTCTTAGACGGCAATATCAGTTTTGGTTCGGGCGAGACGGTGAGCGTTCCAGCGGGTTTTGGTGTCAGTGCCAAGCAAGGTGAGCCGCCGACGCCGCCACGTGCCCTATTGCCTGCCCCGAAGCTGGCTGGCAATGCTTTTCATTTGCCGGCGTCAGCGCCCATTCGCTGGTCGGCCAATCCCGATGCGCTTGCCTGGCAGGTGGATGTCTATCCGCCCGAGGGCGATCAATTACTGTTTTCTCAGCGTCTCAGCGAGCCCAGTTTTAGTTTCGACGACCTGCAGGAGCAGTGCTATCGCTTGCAGATCAGCGCCATTGACAGCGATGGTTTTCAGGGTCTGGAAAGCGTGGCGACCTTGTGTGTGGTAGCGCCGCTGGCGCCTGTTGCATCGGTGTCGGTACGGGTTTCAGATGACGATATCCCCAGCGTGAGCTGGCCGGCGGTGCGCGGTGCGAGTCAGTATGCTGTGACCGTGGCAGCGGATAAACACTTCGACACCGTGACCTGGCACAAGGTCGTCAGTGCCACTGAGTTGCAATTACCACAGGTGGTCGACAGCCGCGCCTGGGTGAAGGTGGTGGCGCTTGATGAACACGGCAACCGTGCAGACGCCACCGTGCAGACTTTCACCACGGAGCGCACGGACTGGCGTACAGTACTTGGCGTTGGGCTGTTTGTACTGGTGGCGCTGTTGTAATGGCGTACCTGCAGTGAATGTGGATGAACCGCTGCCATGTCTTTGAGCAAGGCGGTTCGTCTTTTAGTCTACGGGCGCTGGTTGCTCGCCCTGTTGGGTGCAGCGCTGGTGTATTTTGCCACCCTCCTGGACTGGTTCACGCCGCTTGATCGTATCAATTACGATGTAATGAACGAACTCTATCCTATGGCGCAAGCTGGGGATATTGTCATTGTGGCGATTGATGAACAAAGCCTGCGCGCGCTGGGGCGCTGGCCCTGGCCCCGGGAATACCACGTCGAATTGTTGCGGCGGCTGGCTGAATACCAAGTTGCGGCAGTAGCAATTGATGTGGTGTTTTCCGAACCTGACCCTGAATACCCCGAGGTGGACGCTCTGCTCGCCGAGGCATTGTCGGCACTACCGATTACCATATTACCGGTGTTTGTCGCCCGTACCGCCAGTTTTGGCAGCGCACTCAGTGAAGTTGCTCCCATTCCACAATTACAGGCGGCGGCGACCGCTTTGGGGCATGTCCACATTGAGGTGGATTCCGATGGTGTGGCGCGTTCAATGTTTTTACAGGAAGGTCTGGGAGATACGCGCTGGCCACATTTTGCGCTGGCGCTCGCCAGAGAACTCGGCATAGCTCCAGGGGATTTACCCGGTACCCATAACACTGACATCTCGTTGGCAGGTAGTTCGGACAAGGGTTTTATCAACCGTGATTTCGAGAATCTGATCCCGTTTATGGGGCCAGTTGGCACGGTGCCGAGAGTGTCATTTGCGGATGTGATGTCTGGTCAGGTCGCCCCGCAATTACTGCAAGATAAAATAGTGTTTGTGGGCGCAACTGCGGCGGGGCACGTGGATAATATCGCCACCTCCCTGGGGCAGATATCCGGCGTTGAAATTAATGTCAATATCTTCCAGGCTTTGCGTCAGCATCAATTGGTGCAAACCGTACCGATAATGACCCGAGCCTTGGGTGGTGCGGTGCTGGCATTTTTGCTGGTGTGGCTATTTACCTTGTTGGAACCGCGCACCTTACTGCTTGCGGTGGTAGGTATTGTTGTACTCTTGCTCGGCGCATCCTTTGCGCTGTTTGTGAAGCGCTATTGGTGGTCGCCTATGCCACTGATACTGGTACTGTTGCTGGTGTACCTGTTGTGGAACTGGCTGCGTTTGGAGCGCGCCCTGCAGGTGGTGCGAACGCAGATTGCCTTGTTGCAAAGTGAGGGGCGGCGCAGATCAAATCAATCGCCCCTGCCTCGCATTGAGCGCACGCTGCAATTTATGCAGGATCTGGGGCTGCTGGAGCGCTGGCAAGTACAGTCGTCGGATGAGCCTATTTCACAGATGGCGAACCAGTGGCGCCATGAGCACGGACGCAGCTACTGCCATGTTGACCTGCACCCTGGCAACGCGTTTTTGGAGCTGTGCTGGCAAGAAGGACAGAAGCTTGATACGCGGCAACTGCACAGTTTATTTGCCACTCGACGCAGGCCGGAAAGACACAGCGCCAGCCTGCCTAATGTCGATTTACAGCTATTGGAACAGGCGCATCGTGAAGCCAGGCACAGCAGGGCGCTGACACAGTCGACAATGGAAAACCTGTTTTCTGCGGTGATACTGGCGGATATGTCTGGCAGCATTGTCATGAGTAACAAACAGGCCGCGAACGCATTGTCCCTATCCGATGATCATGGGGTGGATTTGCTCGGTGCATTAAAGCCCCTGCAGCTTGTTGACTCCCCGCCGATGAATGTATTGCTGGCTGAGCTTTTCAGTGCACGCAGCGAAGGTTTTACCCATGAGGCTCGGATTGGCCGAGATGCCTGGTACTTGTGCCGTGGCCGCGTTATCGACCTTGAACATCCAATGCTGTTGATAGCGTTTAGTGACGTTACCGACTTAAAACGCAGTGAATTGCAGCGCGCCGAAGCGCTTAACTTTCTATCCCATGATTTACGTGCGCCACTGACTTCTGTGCTGGCTCTGCTTGATAGCGCCAGAAAGAAACCAAGCGACTGTATCGATGATGGATTGCTGGATGAAATTGAGCGTTATATTCAGCGCAACTTGAGTTATGCAGAAAACTATATTTATTTGTCGCGCCTGCGCCATACGGAGGCGCCTCGTCAGGATGAATGCGATGCGCAATCGTTGCTCGATAACGCCGTGGCACAGATTTACCACGCTGCGGCAAAGCGCAATATTTCGGTGGATATGGTCTACGCAGATGACAGCCTGTGGGTGAGTTGTAATCGCGTGATGATGGAACGGGCCTTACTTAATTTGTTGGACAACGCCATTAAATACAGCCCCGATGGCACCGTAGTGACTGTAAGTGTCAGTGCTCGTGATGAACGCGTAATTTTTGCGGTGAAAGATCAAGGCCCCGGCGTGAATCAAGCGATTAAACAGCGCTTATTTGAAGCGTTTAGCCAAGGTGAGAACGCCAGCGGTGGCGTGGGCTTGGGGTTGCGCTTTGTCGCCCTGGCGGCGCAGGTGCACGGTGGTACGGTTTCCGTAGACAATCCTGCAGAGGGCGGTTGTTGTTTTTGTTTGTCACTGCCACAGTTGGTCGTCGGTGAATACACCTTAGCAGAGTAGTAACACCTGTTTTCAACAGTGCAATAATGTTTTAGTATCAATTACAGCGTGGATACGTCACAGGTGCGAGCGCTGTTTTGATGATTCTTTAAACCCAAGTGGAGGCAATACATGACTAAACTGGCAGATATTCAGGGCATCGGGCCTGCTTACGCGGAAAAACTTAAAGCCTGCGGTATCAATACCCAAGAGCAATTATTGGAAAAAGGCGCTAAGCCTGCTGGCCGTAAAGCACTGGTAGAGGAATCCGGTATTTCGAAATCGTTGATTCTGAAATGGGTTAATCGTGCAGACCTCGCTCGCGTCAAAGGCATAGGCGGCGAATACGCTGATTTGTTAGAGCACGCCGGTGTTGATACGGTGCCGGAACTTGCGCAACGCAACGCCGCCAACCTCTGCGTCAAAATGGCCGAAGTAAACGAAGCGAAAAAACTCGTTCGCGCCCTGCCTCCCGAGGCGAAGGTTACCGATTGGGTGGAACAAGCCAAAGGCCTTGAGCGCGCCATCCATTATTGATTGTTTCTGAGCATTGCTGCGCTTTTTCAACAGGCTGTTAAGCAGCGCAGCAATGCCTGCTTTCCCCTACAACTCGATACAATCCAGCGCTTCAAGCAGTGTCTTATTCTCTTGATAAGTTGCGCTGTTGGTAATGATCGCGGTGCTTGCGTTTTCAGGCCGCAGGTAGGTGCTGGCAACGCGCTGTAAATCGGCACCCGTCACCGCTAACACGCGTTCGCGATAACGCAGTCGGTGTTCGTAGCTTCTGCCAAACAAACGATTGTAAAAATCCTGTTTAGCCTCACCTGCGGGGGAGCCGGGTTTGTCCATCGCACTGATGACGCCGAGCACCGCTTCTTCAATCGCCTGCGCGCCAGGCACTTCTTCTAACACCCAGGCGATAGCCTTATCGAAATCCGACAGGGTGTCCGTAAGGCGCGGATCGCGGTAGGAGAAAAATTTAAATGCGGCGATGCTGGTGTCCTGACTGGCGCCACCGCCGTAGGCTCCGCCCTGTTCGCGAATCGCGCGATGTAGAAATCCGTTGCGCAATACGCCGCCAAGCACCGATAGCGCAGCGGCATCGGGGTGCTCGCCGCTCACCGTGGGGTAGGCGCGGGCGCAGAAATTAACTTGTGTGTTTGTTAGCCACAGTTGCTGTATTTGCGCGCTGATTTTTTCCGGTGCAAAGTTCGTGTGTACATCGCTGCCCTGTGCACCCTGCCAAACCCCATCCACTTCGCGGATCAGATCCTCCAGCATATCTGGCGAAGTAATGGTCAACCATTGGCGGGGCGTGTTTTGCAAGTAGTGATGCAGGTCGTGCAATGATTGGGCAAAATCTGCCAGGCTCGCATCATTGTTTAACGCTTGATCCAGGGTGCGAATCGTCTGCACGGAAGCCAGACCACCCAGACGGTGGTTGATCGCCGCCAGTGGACTCATACCGGCGCTGGCGGCGGTCATCGCCAGAATATGTCCATTACTGACCAGCGCTTGCTCTTTGCGCGCACGAATCTGGCTGACCAGATCTTTAAGTCGCGGCAGCTCATCAAATCGAGCCTGCTCGCATGTGTCGCGCATCAGTTGTGCCTGTGCGCGGGCATTGCGGGCAAGCGCTTTGGATGAAGTAATGAGATAGCCCTGCAGTGTTTGTGCATCGTCTATATTGGCGCGCATAGAGCTCATGGAACTGATTGAGCCAACTTCGCGGGCGTGACGTTGTTGGGTTTGCAGGTAGTCATCTTTACCAACACCTACTTCGGTGAGGACGGCGTTGTAAAGTGGCAGCAAGTCAGTTTGTGCCATCGACAGGGCTGGCAGCGGTGCAATGACCTGCTGGTAACTCAAGCCGTTGGTGCCCTGTGCATAAGCGGTGTGCTGGTGCGGCACCTCGCCGTGGATGCTGGGGGAAAATCGTGGAATATCCCTGGGAATATCGTCAATGCCGACCTTGGGGAGGATGCTGATATCATCCACTTGTTCCTGGCGCGCCTGCAAAGCTGCGGCCTGATCTACAATCGCCTGTTTTTGCGCATCGTCCAGGCTCTCTTTAATGGCTTTCAGTTTTTCCTGTTCCCGCGCGACTCGCTCGCCGGAAAGTTCGCGATCCGGGCTCAGCACCAGGGTGATGCGGTGCTTGTTATTCAGCAACAAACGCTTGGCGATCTGTTTGATAAAGTCCGGATCCTTGATTTGTTGGCGCAGCTTTTCAAGAGCGGGCTCTAA
>PDSN01000205.1 GCA_002748505.1 Gammaproteobacteria bacterium
GATGGCGTCTTTATCACCCGCAAGCGCATTGCCGACCTGGGTATAGGTCAGGCGCGCATGGGAGTGAATCACCGCCTCGTAAAAGGCGTAGTCGGTCATGCGCCCCTGTCGACTTAAACGCATTTCACAGACCATCGCCAGGCGATCGACCTGTGGCTTTAAGGAACACAAACCGTTGGACAAAACCTCGGGTAACATGGGCACCACTTTTTCGGGAAAATACACCGAATTACCGCGGTTGATGGCTTCCTCGTCCAGTGCCGAATGCGGGCGCACATAATGGGACACATCCGCAATCGCCACCCACAGTGTCCAGCCACCGCCGCGGCGTTTTTCGCAGTAAACCGCATCGTCAAAATCCCGCGCGTCTTCGCCGTCGATGGTCACAAAGGCCGCTGCGGTTAAATCAAAGCGACCGCGCTTGTCTTTGCGCCCCGGTTCGTCACCCAACTGCGCCGCTTCAGCCTGCACCGTTTCCGGCCAGCGCCAGGGAATGCCGTGGGAACGGATCGCCACGTCAATCTCCAGACCAGGGTCCAAGTGCTCTCCTAATATTTCGGTGATCCGCCCTTTTGCACCCAGGCGCCCCTGGGGATACGCGGTTATTTCACAGCCCACAATATGACCGTGTTTGGCATCACCCTTGTCCTTCGGGGGAATCAAAATATGCTGGGTGATATTGGCGTTATCCGCCTCCACATAGCCGATGCCGCTTTCCTCATAATAGCGTCCGGCAATTTCCGTGGTGTGACGTACCAGCACCTCCACAACCTTACCCTCGCGCCTGCCGCGGCGATCCTCGCCGGTTACCGCCACCAGCACCTCGTCGCCATCAAACACCATGGCCATCTGACGCGAGTTCAAATACACATCGTCACCCGTCGCTGGCGGCTTAGGCACGGCAAAGCCATAACCATCGCGGTGCCCCTGCACGCGGCAATGCAGCAAATTCAACTTGTCCACCGGACCGTAACAACCCCGGCGATTCGAATGCAACTGCCCATCGCGCTCCATCGCGCGCAGCCGACGACGCAGCGCCTCCTCGGCTTCATCATTGCCCGCAATCCCCAAAGCCGTGGCAATTGCCAGGCGAGAAAGCGGCTTATCTGATTGTTTTAACAGAGATAGTATGAATTCACGACTGGGAATCGGCTTATCGTATTTAGCCGCTTCGCGCGCGGCATGGGGATCTTTCTTGCGAGTTTTCTTCTTACTCATGGATTTCCTTCAGGAGCGAGCCAAAAAAATGTGGTCACAGTATACAGAAGGATTGACAAATCAGGGCAAGAAACGTAAAGTTCGCGCCCTCAGAGCATTTCCCACGCTTTATGCCCAGGTGGTGAAATTGGTAGACACGCTAGCTTCAGGTGCTAGTGGCCTCACGGCCGTGGAGGTTCAAGTCCTCTCCTGGGCACCATTTCTCTCTATA
>PDSN01000017.1 GCA_002748505.1 Gammaproteobacteria bacterium
GCCGATACGGTGGTGGCTCTACTGGCCGGTCTGGTGATTTTTCCCGCCGTGTTTAACAATGGCCTTGATCCCGCCGCAGGCCCAGGGCTTATCTTCCAGACTCTGCCTGTGGCATTTGCCAATATGCCCGGCGGCTGGGTATTTTCCTGCTTGTTTTTTATGATGCTGGCGGTGGCGGGCATCACGTCTATGGTGGGTTTGATCGAATGTGTGAACTCCTGGCTGGAAGATCAATACAACATTCCGCGCCATCGCTCGGCGCTGTTGGTGGTCTGCTCGATAGCAGTGTTGAGTGTTGTTAGTATTCTTTCCTATAACGTCTTGGCAGAGTTCACTCTGGGCGGGCGCAATTTTAACGACACTGTCGATTATTTCGCCAACCAGGTGTTGCTGCCGGTTGGTGGCTTACTGGTCGCGGTGTTTGCGGGTTGGGTTGTTAAGCGCGAAATCACGCGCGACGAATTATACATGCTCTCTGATCGAGCTTATGGCATCTGGCGCTTTCTTATTCGCTATGTGGTGCCACCGGCTCTGCTGATTATTTTTGTGATGGGGGTTACTGAGTAGTGATACGCCTATCCCGGATATTTCACCAGTAAATGGAATATCCGGGCTATAGCAGCGGCGATAATAAACTCGCCGCGTCGGAGGCGTAGTGATGCCACCAGGGTTTGGCGGCGAAATCTTCGGTGCTGACGAGGCGGGAATTGGCAAAGTCTCTCTCTAACATTTTTGCAATATCAGCGGCAAACTCGCGGTTGTCTACCAACAAAGTGATCTCAAAGTTCAGGCGAAATGAGCGGTTATCAAAGTTGGCTGTACCGACGCCCGCCAGATGATCGTCCATGAGCAGTACTTTTTGATGTAAAAAACCCGGTTCGTAGCGATAAATTTTCACGCCCGTGTGGTTGAGCTTGCGCGTGTAGGACCACGCTGCCAGATCCACGAGAACGCCATCGGGGTTGTCCGGTATCATCACTCGCACGTCAACGCCGCGCAAAGCGGCCAGTTGCAGGGCGCTGACCGTAGCCTGATCGGGTACAAAATAGGGGCTGGTAATCCAGATACGTTGGCGCGCCTCCACAATAGCCTGGTGAAACATCAGGCCGGCCTCATCATAAAGGCCCGACGGGTCGGAGGCGATGACGAGAACCTTGTGGTCGCCGCACCAATGGGGTTGCAGATTCCAGTTGAGGCCCATGGGTGAGCGCATCGCCCAGCGCCAGTCGGTGGCAAAGGCGAGTTGTAAGGCCAGTACCGCCGGGCCGCTGACACAGGTATGAGTGTCGCGCCACGGACTCAAACGGTGGTGTTTACCCAGATATTCCTCACCCAGGTTCAATCCTCCCGTCCACGCCTTGCGACCATCGACCACCACGGTTTTGCGGTGGTTGCGAAAGTTGATTTGCAAGCGATTTTTGGGGCCCTGTGTGGTGTTAAAGGCTGCTATATTCACCCCGGCCTGCAGCAATTTACGATGCAGTTCGCTGCGGTGAAACTGGCGGGTGCCGATCTCGTCGTACAGCACGAATACTTTGACGCCCGCCAATGACTTGCGTACTAAAATATCTCCGAGCCGGCGCGAGGCCGCATCGTCTCGAATAATATAAAACTGAAATAGAATATAGGATTGCGCCGCTTCCAGGCCCTGGGCCATGCTATCGTAGGTGGCTTCGCCGTTAATCAGCAACTCAACCCTATTGCCTGTGGTGGCCGGCATTCGCGCGAGCTTGCCAAGGCTTTTGTAGAGCAGCTGATCGTCATCGGGCAGGGCGATAAATTCCGCCAGGGCATTGCTTGACTGATCGACCAGATGGCGGTTTTCTTTTTCCAGTGTTTCCCGTTGTTGATAGTAACCGGCAAACTTGTTGCGGCCGAAAATCCAGTAAAGGGGAATGGCGATGTAGGGAATCGTCAGCAGTGATAATATCCATGCGATTGCCCCCTGTGAGGTGCGGGTAGAACGCAGCGCGCGCAGTACTGACAGAATTGCCAATACATACATCGCGATAACAGCGAGCACAGCGATTTCAGGGTAGGCGGACAAAAAAAACACAGGAACCACTCCCAGGCGGACTTTTCCTTAAGAGACTCATTCTAGCCCGAAAATACCATTTACTGGCGAAATATCCGGGTTACCAGTCTGTCATTTGGCAGAAATCCACAACGGGAGGCTTGTTAATCCAGACGCTGCACCTCCTCCGTCAGCACCAGTGGATCATCCAGATGAGATTCCAGCAGATTGCGCAGGGCATCGATGTTTTCCCGGTCCACATGCTGCACGGCAAAACCCAGACGCCCGGCTTCGACATGTTGCAGATAGGCGTGCAGTTCCAGCACCGCGCCGTCAGTCAACTCGATTGCCAGGTTAAAGACCTGATCGTACTGGGCGTCCCAGGTATCGGGTTGATCGGTGGCGACCCCGCCGAGTGAGAGGTTGACCAGCGTTTGCTGCCAACTGTCGCCACCCTGATGTACCGTGACGGGAAGCGCAATGCTGGCGCGGGTGTAGCGACGACGTTCAGCGTGAAATTCGCTCATGCTCTGTTCCTTATATCGCTTTGTCAGTAGTTTATGCCCACTGCCGTCACTATAACGCGCCGGCGGTGGGCAAGGAAGGCTTTATTGTTTACTTTAATTTGCGATATTTGACGCGCTGGGGCTGATCCGCCGCCGCGCCTAAGCGCGCTTTGCGGTCTTCTTCGTAATCGCTGTAGTTCCCCTCGTGAAACACCACGCCGCCGTCGTCTTCAAAGGCCAGAATATGCGTGGCGATGCGGTCCAAGAACCAGCGATCGTGGGAAATGACCAGTGCCGAGCCGGGGAAGGCCAGCAGCGCTTCTTCCAGAGCGCGCAGGGTTTCCACGTCCAAGTCGTTGGTGGGTTCATCCAGCAATAACACATTGGCGCCCTGTTTTAGCAGTTTGGCCAGATGCAGGCGGTTGCGCTCACCGCCAGAGAGGTCTTTGACGTGTTTTTGCTGGTCGGAGCCCTTGAAGTTAAAACGCCCTGCGTAGGAGCGCGAGTTTACCTCGTAGTTGCCGATACGGATAATGTCCTGGCCGTCCGAGATTTCTTCCCAAACGGTTTTGTCGCCGTTTAAATCATCCCGGGATTGATCCACATAGGCGAGTTGCACCGTATCGCCAACCCGCAGTTCGCCACCGTCGGCTTGCTCTGCCCCGGTCAGAATGCGAAACAAAGTGGATTTTCCCATGCCGTTGGCGCCGATGATGCCAACGATACTGCCTTTGGGTACGTTAAAGCTGACATTGTCAAACAGCAGACGATCACCGAAGCTCTTGCTCAGGTTTTTCGCTTCAATGACCACGTCACCCAGACGAGGGCCGGGTGGAATATAGATCTCGTTGGTTTCGTTGCGCGATTGGAAATCCTGGGATTGCATTTCCTCAAAGCGCTGCAAACGCGCCTTGCTTTTGGCCTGGCGGCCTTTGGGGTTGGCGCGCACCCATTCCAGCTCGGCTTTGATGGTTTTTTGATGCGAGGCCTCCTGGCGTTTTTCCTGCTCCAGGCGTCTTTCTTTGGCCTCCAGCCAGTCGGAATAGTTGCCCTCATAGGGAATGCCGCGACCGCGATCGAGTTCTAAAATCCAGCCTGCGGCGTTGTCCAAAAAGTAACGATCGTGGGTGATGGCCACTACAGTGCCGGGGAAATCGTGTAAGAAGCGCTCCAGCCAGGCCACACTTTCGGCGTCCAGGTGGTTGGTGGGCTCATCCAGCAACAGCATATCCGGCGCGGATAGCAGCAGACGACACAGCGCCACACGGCGCTGTTCGCCGCCAGAGAGTTTAGTGACATCGGCATCCCAGGGCGGCAGGCGCAGGGCGTCCGCGGCAATTTCCAATTTGTGATCCAGATTGTGGGCATCGGTAGCCTGGATGATGTCTTCGAGGCGCGCCTGCTCTTTGGCGAGCGCGTCAAAATCCGCATCGGGTTCGGCGTAGGCGGCGTAGACCGCGTCCAGACCCGCCAGCGCGTCTTTGGCTTCCTGCACGCCCTCTTCCACATTGCCGCGCACGTCTTTGTCGGGGTTGAGCTGGGGTTCCTGGGGCAGATAACCCACTTTGATGCCGGGTTGCGGGCGCGCTTCGCCGAGAATGTCGGTGTCGATACCGGCCATGATCCGCAACAGCGTTGACTTGCCCGCGCCGTTTAAGCCGAGTACCCCGATTTTTGCGCCGGGAAAGAAGGACAGGGAAATATCTTCCAGGATTTTTTTCTTGGGCGGCACCACTTTGCCGACGCGATTCATGGTGTAAACGTACTGAGCCACAGGGGAGTCCTCATAACAATCAAACAGGCCGTAGATTCTACCAGATGGCGGCGCGTGCGTGAGGTCTGTCAGCCACTTATATCGCGGCGTGGTTTGCGGTAGAATGCGCCCTTTTTTGGCGACTTGAGCTTGGGGGAAAGATCATGTTTGACAGCAAAACGCGTGTTGAGGATTCAGATCAGGAAGTGTGGGCGGCGATTGTTAAGGAACAACGTCGACAGGAAGAGCATATCGAGCTGATTGCCTCTGAAAACTACACCAGCCCGCAAGTGATGGAAGCGCAGGGCACCGTGCTTACCAATAAATACGCTGAAGGTTACCCCCACAAGCGGTACTACGGTGGTTGCGAGTATGTGGATATTGTTGAAGAACTGGCCGCCGAGCGCGCCAAAGCGCTGTTTGGTGCCGATTATGCCAACGTGCAGCCACATTCGGGCTCGCAGGCGAATTCCGCTGTTTTTCAGGCCCTTTGTCAGCCCGGCGACACGGTGCTGGGTATGAGCCTTGCCGATGGCGGTCACTTGACCCACGGTGCCAAGCCGAATTTCTCCGGCAAGATGTACAACGCGGTGCAGTACGGCCTGGACAAAGCAAGCGGCGAAGTGGATTACGCGCAGGTCGAAGCGCTGGCGCAGGAGCACCAGCCGAAAATGATTATTGCTGGCTTCTCCGCCTATTCGCGGGTGATGGATTGGCAGCGCTTTCGCGATATTGCCGATAAGGTCGGCGCTTATTTGATGGTGGACATGGCGCACGTCGCCGGTTTGGTTGCCGCCGGAGTTTACCCCAATCCTGTGCCCGTTGCCGATGTGGTGACCAGCACCACCCACAAGACCCTGCGCGGGCCACGCGGCGGTTTGATTCTGGCGCGCGCTAACGAAGCGCTGGAGAAGAAGTTTAACTCAGCCGTATTCCCCGGTGGTCAGGGCGGGCCATTGATGCACGTTATCGCTGCAAAGGCGGTGAGCTTTAAAGAAGCGGCCAGCCCTGAGTTTGTCACCTATCAACAACAAGTGGTTGCCAACGCTCGTGCGATGGCGGCAACCTTCATGGAGCGCGGTATTAACATCGTCTCTGGTGGTACGGACAATCACCTGATGCTGGTGGATTTGATCGGCAAACCCTACACCGGCAAAGATGCCGATGAAGCACTGGGTAAGGCCAATATCACCGTAAACAAAAACGCCGTGCCCAACGACCCGCGCTCGCCGTTTATCACCTCCGGTTTGCGTGTGGGTACACCGGCGATTACGACGCGAGGTTTCACTGAGTTGGAAACGGTGCAACTCACCCACTGGATGTGCGATGTGTTAGAAGCACTGGAGCAGGGCAATGTGGATGCGGTTATCGAAGACGTCAAGGCCAAAGTGCTGAATGTCTGCGCCCGTTTTCCGGTTTACAGTTAAATGCACTGCCCGTTTTGTCGCGCCGATGACACCAAGGTGATCGATTCGCGTCTGGTCGCCGAGGGCGATCAGGTGCGGCGTCGGCGCGAGTGCCTCACCTGCGCGGAGCGTTTTACCACCTATGAGGTTGCCGAGTTGGTGATGCCGCGCATCATCAAACAGAGTGGTCGCCGCGAACCCTTTGACGAGGACAAACTGCGCGCGGGTATCTGGCGCGCCCTGGAAAAGCGCCCGGTGTCGGTAGAGGCGGTAGAGGCGGTCATTACTCAAATCAAACACGCGCTTCGCGCCACGGGCGAGCGCGAGCTGGATTCGCGCAAACTTGGCGAACAGGTGATGAGGCATTTGCGCGACCTCGACGAGGTAGCCTATGTGCGGTTTGCCTCGGTATACCGAAGTTTTCAGGATATTGCCGAATTTCGTGACGAAATCGAGCGTATGCAGTCCGAGCCCACCGCCGACAAACATGGCAAATGATCCAGGCGCCTCTGCGCGCGATGAATACTTTATGCAGCAGGCGCTGCTACAGGCCGGGCACGCGCGCTATTGGGCCAGCCCCAACCCCGCTGTGGGCTGTGTGCTGGTGCGCGATGGGGCAATTATTGGCCGCGGTTTTACCCAGCCTGCCGGTGCTGCACATGCGGAAGTGATGGCGCTTGCGGATGCGGGTGATGCCAGGGGCACCACGGCCTATGTCACCTTGGAGCCATGCTCGCACCAGGGTAAAACCGGCCCCTGCGCCGATGCCCTGATCGGCGCAGGCGTTGCCGAGGTGGTTATCGCCATGCAGGACCGGAACCCACAGGTTTGCGGTGCGGGCATCGCCAAACTAAGATCTTCCGGCATCGAGGTACGCACGGGTGTGTGCGAGGCGCAGGCAGGAGAGCAACTGGCGGGATTTTGCCTGCGTATGGGTCGCGGTTACGGCCGAGTGACGGCAAAAATGGCGATGTCGCTGGATGGGCGCACGGCCATGCAAAGCGGTGAGAGTCAGTGGATTACGGGCCCTGATGCCCGCGCTGATGTGCAACTGTTGCGGGCGCAAAGCTGCGCTATTGTCACCGGCGTTGCCACGGTGCTGGCGGACGATTGTCAGCTCAGTGTACGCGAGCAGGACTTGCCCTTGGAAGGTGAGGCCAAACAGCGCGCCCTGTATCGACAGCCTACGCGTATTGTGCTGGACAGCCACCTGCGTACGCCGCCAACCGCGCGGGTGCTGGGTGCAAATACGGTTTTAGTGCACGGGGATAACACGACACCAGGCTCGGGGCTTATAAACGCTGGCTGTACCTTTGCAACACTGCCCGTGCACAACGGCAAACTGGATTTAACTGCGCTGCCGGCGTTTTTTAGCGGTCTTAATGCCAATGAAATTCTGGTAGAATCGGGTCCGACCCTGGCGGGGGCGCTGCTGAGCCAGGGTTTGCTCGACGAATTGGTGGTTTATATGGCGCCCACCTTGATGGGCAGCACCGCCAGACCCTTGCTGGACTTGCCGATTATGGCCGACAAGCGCGATTTGACTATTACCGACATCAGCCCCGTGGGGCGCGACTGGCGTATCCGCTGCCGTTTTAACGTATGAGGTTACAAGCACTATGTTTACCGGAATTATCGAGGCCATTGGCGAAGTTGCCGCGCTGGAAGCCAGGGCGGAAGACCTGCGTTTGCGGGTGCGCACCGGTAAGTTGTCGCTGGATGATGTGGCGCTTGGTGACAGTATCAGCACCAATGGCGTCTGCCTGACCGTGACGGAATTACCCGGTGATGGCTATTGGGCGGATGTGTCAAATGAGACGCTGGCTCACACCACCCTGGGCAGTTTAAGCGTGGGCAGCGCGGTGAATCTGGAAAAAGCCCTGTTGCCCACCAGTCGTTTGGGCGGGCATTTGGTCAGCGGGCACGTGGA
>PDSN01000018.1 GCA_002748505.1 Gammaproteobacteria bacterium
CTGCGAGACTGTCGGCGCGACTTTGCCGACAGCAAAAATGTGCCGCCCTATGTTGTTTTCAGCAACAATACCCTGCAGGAAATGTGCTTGCATTTACCGCGCTCTTTAACAGAGTTAGCCGCCATTAACGGCGTGGGCGAACGTAAATTAAAGGAATACGGCAATGCCTTTCTGGCAGTAATCGCCGCACATGCGCCTCCGCAGTCTCTCCCGGAAAGGACAAAAACAAACTCTTAACCCGGATATTTCACCAGTAAATGGAATTTACGGTTAATCAATCGTCAACACCACCGCCCCCGCCGCTAATTGCTCGCCGATTGTGGCAGAGATGGCAACAACTGTGCCGTCTTTTTCGGCACGTAAACGGTGTTCCATTTTCATAGCCTCCATAACGGCAAGCTCTTGACCTTCGCTGACGGTATCTCCCTCTTGTACCAGCAAAGCCATTAAATTGCCGTGCATGGGCGCGGTCACCTGGCCACTGCCGCCTTGCTCGGCATTTGCCGCGGTAAACGCCAGAGTATTAAACAAACTATAGGCGATGCCACGGGACTGCAGGAGGATTGCCTTGGCACCGCGGTGACTATAATAAGCTGACCACTGTGTATCGTTCATGTGTATACGAACAGCACCTTCACCCTGCGGTGACAGGTTTACGACGTATTGTTGTCCATCTGCCACCGCGTCAAATGCCCCTTCACCGCGCTGGCTGATATTGATTAGGGGCGCGTCATCAAAAAACCGATAGCTGGCGGCCAAATCACGAGAACCTCGCAAACCAAGCTGAGCCGATAGCATGCTGCTGTGACCGTCGAGACTGTTATCCAACTCGCGCTGTTGCAACAGGCAGGCCGCGAGTATTTGGTCAGAAATAGCCGGCACAGGCTCACCCTCAAAACCCTGCGCAAACTGCTCGCCAATAAACGCGGTGGTGGCTTCTCCGCTGGCAAACACGGGATTTTGTAAAGCCGCAATTAAAAACCTGCGATTGTTTTCAACACCAAATAAGACGGTATTGTCCAGCGCGCGTATCAGGCGGCGACGAGCCGTATTTCTGTCCGCACCCCAAGCGATAATTTTTGCGACCATAGGATCGTAAAAAGGCGAAATAGCCTGCCCTGATTGCAAGCCGTAATCCGCGCGCACGCCCTCACCTTCTGGCACCTGCCAACGCAACACATGGCCAGCAGCGGGAAGAAAATCATTGCTGGCATCCTCGGCGTATAAACGCACTTCGATGGCATGTCCGTTTAACACCACGTCGTCTTGTTGAATACCCAAAGGCTCGCCCTCGGCGACGCGAAATTGCAGGGCGACTAAATCCAGCCCGGTAATCATTTCCGTGACCGGGTGCTCAACCTGCAAGCGGGTGTTCATTTCCAAAAAATAAAAATGCCCGCTGTCGTCGAGTAAAAACTCCACCGTGCCCGCGCCGGTGTAGTTAATTGCCTTTGCCGCATCCACGGCGGCCTGCCCCATCCTGGCGCGAAGTTCATCGTCCATTACTGGACAGGGCGCTTCTTCAATAACTTTTTGATGACGGCGCTGCACGGAGCAATCGCGTTCGCCCAGGTGAATGACATTGCCGTACTTGTCACCAAAGACCTGCACTTCCACATGGCGCGGCCTAAGTACCGCTTTCTCTAATATCAATTCATCGCTGCCAAAGGCATTTTGTGCCTCGGATCGCGCTGCCTTTAGTGCACCGGGCAAGGCTTGCAGCGACTCCACCAGGCGCATACCGCGACCGCCACCACCCGCAGCGGCTTTTACCATCAGCGGAACGCCAATTTCCTCTGCGGCACTCAACAAACGCTCATCCGTTTGCTCAACGCTCTGGTAACCCGGCACACAGGGAACGCCCGCCTCCAACATGCGCCGCTTGGCCTCGGCTTTATTCCCCATGCTGGCAATCGCTTCGACCGACGGCCCAATAAACACCACACCCTGCGCCTCACAGGCTTTGGCAAACTCGGCATTTTCTGATAAAAAACCATAGCCGGGGTGCACGGCCTGCGCGCCGCTTTTGGCAACCGCCGCTAACACGCGCTCTACATTCAGGTAAGACTCAGCCACCGGCGCGGGGCCCAGCAAATACGCTTCATCCGCAAGCTGAACATGCAATGCCTCGGCGTCAGCTTCCGAATAAACCGCTATCGTGCGATAGCCCAGGGATTTGGCGCAGCGAATAACGCGCACCGCGATTTCGCCGCGATTGGCAATTAAAATACTGTCAAAAGGCGTTTTGTTCATGGTGTTTCCTTGTCTGTCCCCTGGCGGGCTGTCAACCCTCACTCACCCATTTTGGCGCCCGTTTTTGTGCAAACGCCGCCAGCCCTTCACGGGCTTCCTCACCTAACAGGCAATCCGCAAATTCAGCGGCGGCGTATTGCACTAAATCGTCGCCCGTGCGATTTTTACTTGCGTCAATAATTCGCTTGGTCGCAGCAATCGCGCCGGGCGCACCCCGTCGTGCCTGTGCAATTAAAGCGTGTAAAGCCGTATCCATCGCATCTACAGTTGCAAACACTTCGTGCGCAAAGCCTAAATCCTTCGCCTGAGCGCCGTCGAATTGCGCAGCGGTCAATAACAAACGGCGCGCCTGTGTTTCACCGATACGGCGCATAACCAGGGGCGCAATTTGTGCAGGTGGTATGCCCAGCGTTACTTCCGACAACGCAAACCGCGCGTCAACGGTTGAAAAAGTGACATCCGCAAGGCAAGCCAAACCCAAACCACCCGCCATTGCTGCACCCTCGATGGCGACAATCAATAATTGCGGCAGTGCTTCAATCGCAGTAATTAAATGCCCAAAACCCGCATTTATCCGCACGACGTCATCACGACTGGCTTCGCCCTGAAAAATTTCCTTAAGCTGCTTCAGGTCGCCACCGGCGCAAAACACGCCGCCCTTTCCGCGCAGCACCACAATGCGAATACTTTTCTCCGCGGGCAGTGCCTTAAAAACCGCCAACAGTTCATCTGCTACCTTCTGGGACAGCGCATTGCGGTGTTCCGGGCGGTTAAACCAGATGGTCAGCACATCGTTTTGACGCTCTAATAGTATTTCCGATACATCGGGTAAACTCACGGTATTCTCCTTGCGCTGTATGATCTGCTACATTCTTGCCACGCCAAAACTGTTGGGTGTCACTTTACGGTGTTGTTTTTCCCAACAGGTCTGCAATACAAAACCCAGCACTTTGCGAGTATCACGTGGGTCTATCATGCCGTCGTCCAGCATTCGTCCCGAGGTATAAAAAGCGTTGGACTGTTTGTCGTAGTGCGCAACAATTTGCGCTTCCTGTGCCGCGATCTGCGCGGGATCCACCTCTATCCCCTTGCGTTTTGCCCCGGCAAGCATGACCTGACTCATGGTTTTAGCAGCGGACTCGCCCCCCATTACACCAATTTGCGCGTTTGGCCAGGTGAACAGAAAATCCGGGTCATAGCCCTGCCCGCACATGCCGTAATTACCCGCACCAAAACTTGCGCCGATCATAAACGTAATGCGCGGCACGCTGGCATTGGTCACCGCCTGAATCATTTTTGAGCCGTGCTTGATCATGCCCGCCTGCTCGGTTTCCACCCCCACCATATAGCCGGTGATATTCTGTAAAAACACCAGGGGCGTATCCGCCTGATCGCAAAGTTGAATAAACTGCGCGGCCTTGGTTGCCCCCGCGTTATCAATCGGCCCGTTATTGCCAATAATGCCCACGGGCATACCGTAGACTTTGGCCTGAATACAGACCATCGCCGCGCCGTAGCCGGGTTTGAAATCCAGAAAATCTGAACCATCGACAACACGTGCCACCACTTCGCGCACATCAACGGGTTGTTTATAGTCGCAGGGTACAACACCGGCTAATTCGTCGGGACTGTAGTTTGGTTCCCGGTATTGTCGCGACGGCATTGTTTGCAAGCGCTTGTCCCAATTGAGGGCGGCGATCACCTCGCGCGCCAGAGCGATACCGTGAGCGTCGTCTTCGGCCAGGTATTCCACCAGCCCCGAAACACTGGCGTGCATCGCCGCACCGCCCAACTCTTCATCTTCCGCCACTTCACCGGTGGCCGCTTTTAACAGTGCGGGCCCTGCCAGATAGGCGCGACCATTACCTTTCACACCGATCACATAATCGCTCATACCCGGCATATAAGCGCCGCCAGCAGCGGATGCACCGTGCAGCACAACCAGCGTGGGCACACCGGCGGCGGAAAGGCGCGCCAGCCCCGCAAATACCGCACCGCCTTGCATCCACATCTCCACCTGATAGGCCAGCAGGTTTGCACCCGCGCTTTCAACCAGATGGATAAACGGTAATTTTTTATCGCGGGCAATATCCATCGCCCGGATCATTTTCTTACCCGAGTATGCGGTCGCTGCACCAGCGTTAATACCCGAGTCATCGACGAAGACCACACAGCGCGTACCCGACACATAGCCCACACCGCTAATCACGCTGGCACCGGGCACGGATGTTTCGGGATCCTCCACATCCGTTAAATAACCCGCCATATTATGTAATTCCAAAAACGGCATTCCAGGATCAAGCAGACGGTTTAAACGCTCGCGAGGCAGCAGTTGTCCACGTCGCTCAAAACGCGGCAGAGCTTTATCGGATAATGCCGCAGTGCGCTGACACAGCGTGTTCATTTTATTCACCAGCACCAGCATATCGTCGCGCTGCTGCTTAAACTCTGCGCTGGAAGTATTGATACGAGATTGAAAAACACTCATGAGTTTTCGTCCTTAAGCAAAGTAATGCCGTGCTTTTTCGCAAGCGCCGCCGGTATAGCGATTATTTCCTGCAGTAAAATCTGGGCATAGGCTTTGCCCTGTGGGTCGCTGCGCAAACTGGCTACACCGCCGCCACCCAGTACATCGTGCAATAAAAAATTAAACGCCTGCGTCCCCGGTAAATAAAAACGCTGTACGGATCCTTCCTGCGGCAGAAAATGTGCAAACACTTGCGCAACGCGATGGGCGCTTAACTGCTCGGCAATAAAGGGCACAAAATCGCTGTGGCGAGCAATAACGCCGATATTTACTTTATCGCCCTTATCACCGCTGCGCCCGAAGGCGAGTTTTTCTAAAGTGACAGACACCGAATCCGCATCGCTTACAGCGCCAGGCGGCGACACGGGCACTGCAGTTGTCACAGGGATTTCTTCTGGCAAAGCATCGTCACAGGAAATACTGCTGCCATCGCATTGCACAGAAATTGTGAGCTGGTTTTTTGGCAACAAAGTAGAAAACAAACGCACCACTGGCGATGGTTTGGGGCGAGCGCCGGAAAAACCGGTCAGCCCCGGCGGTGCGGTAAGTGCCATGCCAACCATTTCCTTAAGAAAAACACCCACACCACGAGCGTCGGGATGTTTTACTGCGAGCTTGATATCAACTTCCCGGACATTTTCTACTCGTCGTAAATCGCCAAAGTGCTGCTCGTTGCCAATCATCTCGCAACAGGTTTCACTAAAGTCCTCCAACCCGTAGAGCTTGAGCATCTGTCTGGCGCGGTAAAACACATTATCAGCCAACAGTTGCGCTTTTCGCTCGGCGTCGCGCCCGAACATCGTCAATACTTGTCCCGCACGATAGCCGTCCGCCCAGGTGATACTGACCTTGTAATCCTTCGGCACACCACGGCCTTTTGCTCCGCTGACACGCACGCGGTCTTCACTCTCTTGAGTAATACTTACCTCGGAAAAATCACAGATCACGTCCGGTAAAATATACGCCTGCGGATCGCCAATTTCGTACAGCATCTGTTCGGCCACGGTGCCCGCGGACACCACCCCACCGCTGCCTTCAGGCTTGTGAATCACGAACTCACCATCTGCGGCAATCGTTGCCATGGGATAGCCCGCATCCTGCAATTTGGAGGCTAACTGTTCCCAGTCGGTAAAATTGCCGCCGGTGGCCTGGGTGCCACATTCTATAATATGCCCCGCCAGACACCCCTGAGCGAGCTTGTCCAGCTCATTGCGCTGCCAGGCAAAAGCGTGAATACACGCGCCGAGCGTTACTGCGCTGTCCACACAGCGGCCGGTAATCACGATATCTGCGCCAGCCGACAGCGCCGCAGCAATAGGAAACGCGCCCAAATACGCATTGGCGCTGGCAATACGCGCCAGCGGTGGAAAAGCTTCGCCGCTGAACATTTCCCGGGGCGCCTGTTCCGCAAACTTGTCGAGTTGCGGCATTAAATCATCGCCTTCCACAGTGGCGATTTTCAGCGCCAGGCCCTGCGATTGGCACAGTTCGCGCAAGGCGTCTGCACAGGCACGGACATTCACGCCGCCCGCATTGGCGATGACTTTGACACCCTGACGATGAATTTCCTTGAGGTTATACGCCATGACCTGGGAGACAAAATCCACCGCGTAACCCTTGCTGGAATCCGCCGCGCGGGCGCGCGCCATAATAGACAGAGTAATTTCCGCGAGGTAGTCATACACCAGATAGTCCAGCTCGCCGCTGGCCAGTAGTTGTGGCGTGGCGAGTGCGGCATCGCCCCAAAAGCCGGATGCGCCACCGATAGTAATGTGTTGCTGCGTCATAGCCTGACCTTCCATAAGATGAAAACACATACTATAGGATTGAAAAAGCGTACTCAATGGTTGGAACGTGAAGCTATTCACGCACGCACCTTCACTGCCAGGGAAAAACAGGTACTGCTATCCTTAGAAAAAATGCGGGTACTTTGTGTTTATCTTCGCCAAAACAGGCGTCTAAACCCTCTCTTCACAGGGAAGAGAGTATTGATATCACGCAAACGGCCACACCAGAGGCACGATAATAACCGTCAGAATGCCGACCAAAATAGTCAGCGGAGTACCCATAACGAGGAAGTCTCGAAAGCGATAATCTCCGGGACCGTAGACCATAAGGTTGGTCTGGTAACCAATGGGTGTTGCAAAACAGGTAGAGGCCGCCATCATCAAGGTAACGGCAAAGGGTTCGAGGCTGACGCCCAGACTTTGACTGATTTCCATTATAATAGGGAACATGATTACCGCGGCGGCGACGTTAGACACCATCGCAGAAAACAGCGCAGTGAGCGCAAACACCATGGCCAGGACCATCATCGGCGACGATGC
>PDSN01000019.1 GCA_002748505.1 Gammaproteobacteria bacterium
GTCAGCCCACCAACAGCTTCCAGTTGGTGCTGCGCGGTGATGATTACGTCTTACCGACAGGTGAAGGCACCATCGGTTTCTTCTATCAGGAAATGAATTGGTCGGCGACGGATACCAACGATGTTGCTGCCACAGGCTTTGGTGATGGCCAAGGTAATTCGGTTATACTGGAGAGTTCATTAACCAGTGACCTGCACACTGTTTTGAACAATACCTATATCTGGTTTAACGCCGACCTGACTCCAACTGACCCCGATCCCGACCCTGCCGGTGTACCCGTACCTGCCAGCGGTTTGTTGTTGGCACTGGGCTTGTTAGCAGTTGCTGCATCGCGCCGCCTTCGCCGCTAGGTGAATAAAAAGCTTGCGCGACGAAGTCAGTGTTTAGGCTTCGTCGCGTAAAAACACCATCTCACGGGCGGAGGAATCCGCCTCGCTGTAGTAATAACCGGCCACGTCGTAGTCTTTTAGCGCGGCGGGGTCGGTGATTTCCCGCTCTGCGATATATCGCGCCATCTGACCGCGGGCTTTTTTGGCAAAAAACGAAATCACGCGGTATTTGTCGCCTTTCTTATCTTTAAATACCGGGGTAATCACCTCGGCATTCAGCAGTTTCGGTTTTACCGCCTTGAAGTATTCATTAGATGCCAGGTTCAGCAGCACAGGGGAGCCAATCTTTTTTAGCTGTTTGTTAAGCGCTGCGGTGATGTGCTCACCCCAGAATTCGTACAGGTTTTTACCGCCGCTGTTGGCAAACTTCAGCCCCATCTCCAGGCGGTAGGGCTGCATTAAATCAAGGGGGCGCAACACACCGTAGAGCCCGGAAAGCATGCGCAGATGTTGTTGGGCAAAACCGAGGGCGTCCTTGTCGAGGGTGTAGGCATCCAGCCCCGTGTAGACATCGCCCTTGAAAGCAAACAGTGCCTGGCGGGCGTTATCCAGATCAAACGGCGTGTGCCAGTTCATGAAACGCTGGTGATTGAGTTGGGCGATAGCCTCGCTCACCCCCATCAGCTCGCGAATGGCGTCGGGGCTTAGCTTGCGGGCATCCTCGATCAATTCTGCGCTGTAGTCCAACAATTCAGGCTGGGTCTTGCGGCGGGTTGGTACTTTGGTCTCGTAATCCAAGGTCTTGGCGGGAGAAATAACGCTAAGCATGGTCTATCCGGTCTGTTTTCCTGGCACTTAAGCGGCTATGATACCCGCAACTAAGATAATCAAAAACCCTGAAGGAGTGTTTCTTTGAGTGGTTTACTAAAGCGCTTAGATTGTTTTACGCAGCGACTGGGTTTGACGCTGGGCTATGTCTGCCTGGTGATGGCGCTGTTGATGCTGATCATTGTCGTGCTGCGAGACGGCTTTAACTGGGGCAGCATTGCCTTGCAGGAGGCGGTGATGTACCTGCACGGCTGCCTGTTCATGCTGGGGGCGGCTTATGCCCTGCAGCAGGATGCCCATGTCCGAGTGGACATCTTTTACCGTGGCTTCAGCGCGCGCGGCAAGGCCTGGGTGGATGCACTGGGCACGGTCTTGTTTCTGATTCCCTTTTGCGTGCTGGTGTTTTGGGGAAGCCTTGCCTATGTTGGCGAATCCTGGGCAGGTTTTGAAAGTTCGCCTGAACCAGGTGGTATACCTGCGGTGTATCTGTTAAAAACGCTAATTCCGGTATTTGCGGTGTTGTTATTGCTGCAGGGGCTGGTGCAGGGTGCCAAAGCCGTGTGTGAATTGATTAAGGAGCGCCCCGATGCCTGAGTATAGCGCCCTGTATTTGTTTGCCGCCGTCTGTCTGTTGCTTATGGCGGGCTATCCCGTAGCGCTTACCCTGGCGGGTACGGCACTGGCTTTTGCCACGGGTGGTATCTTGCTTGGCGGCTTTGACCCCGCTTTTTTAAGCGCCTTGCCCAACCGTTTATTTGGCATCATTACCAATCAGAAATTGCTCGCCGTGCCGCTGTTTGTGCTGATGGGCGTGGTGCTTCAAAAATCCCGTATCGCCGAGGACTTACTCAGCTCGATGGCGCGCCTGTTTGGTGTTTTTCGGGGAGGACTCGGGTTTTCCGTGGTCATTGTGGGCATGTTGCTGGCAGCAAGCACCGGTATTGTGGGCGCAACTGTGGTTACCATGGGTTTGATGTCGCTACCGAGTATGCTGTCGCGCGGCTATAAGCCCGAACTGGCCGCAGGTACGATTTGTGCCACCGGCACCCTGGGGCAGATTATTCCACCATCGATTGCCCTGGTACTGTTGGGCGACACCTTGTCAAATGCCTATCAACAGGCGCAGTTAGCGCAGAATGTGTACAACCCCAAGGTGGTGTCCGTCGGCGATTTGTTTGTGGGCGCGCTGCTACCTGGCCTGGTTCTGGTCGGCTTCTATTTGCTGTATTTACTCGGTACGGCCTTGTTAAAACCCGCGCACATGCCCGCAGATACTCAGCATGAACGCATAAACCTGAAACAGCTGTTCGGAAGTTTATTGCCGCCGCTGGTGCTAATTGTCCTGGTGTTGGGCAGCATCTTGACGGGTCGCGCTTCACCTACCGAAGCCGCAGGCGTGGGTGCCAGCGGCGCGCTGGTACTGGCCTTGCTGCGCGGGCAAATGAGTCGCCAGTTATTGAAAGACGTCAGTGAAGAAACCCTGCGCGTTACCGCGATGGTGTTTTTGATTCTGATCGGTGCCGCCATGTTTTCCCTGGTATTTCGCGGTTTCGGTGGCGATGAGCTGATTCAAAGTTATTTTGCCACTCTGCCTGGCGGCGTTACGGGCGCGGTACTTGTGGTGATGGTGGTGATTTTCCTGCTCGGTTTTATTTTGGATTTTATCGAAATCACCTTTGTGGTTGTGCCTATTGTCGGCCCCGTTTTGCTGATGATGGGCGTAGACCCGGTGTGGCTGGGCATTATGATTGCACTGAACCTGCAAACCTCGTTTCTTACCCCGCCCTTTGGTTTTGCCCTGTTTTACCTGCGCGGTGTGGCACCCAAAACACTGCCTACGGGAGCCATCTATAAGGGGGTAATTCCCTTTATTGTCATTCAGTTGCTGGTAATGGCGATACTTTGGTTCTGGCCTGAACTCGCTACCTGGCTGCCGTCAAAGCTGCCGCTGGATTGATTTTGTAACGGATAGACACAATGAGTAATGATACGGATCTGGACACTAACCCTTTGCCTTCGGGCGAACTCTCTTTACAGACGATTGCGATGCCGAGAGATACCAACCCCGCAGGTGATATTTTTGGCGGCTGGTTGCTCTCGCAAATGGATTTAGCGGGTGCCAGCGCCGCTGCCAGAATTGCCAATGGCCGCGTTGCCACGGTGGCGATTTCCGGTATGACATTTCTAAGTCCGGTGCACGTGGGTGCAACGGTGAGCTGTTATACCGACTGTTTAGAAATTGGTCGCAGTTCTGTGCGCATGTTGGTAGAGGTGTGGATCAACGCCAAAGATGACAACGAACCGGTTAAGGTCACCGAAGGCGTGTTTGTGTTTGTCGCCATCGACGAAAACCACCGCACGCGCACGATTTCGCGGTAGTCAGTGCTGTGGCACTCTCTGACTAATCCGGGCTAAGGCTCCAACAAACCGCTGCGCATGTTGATATAGGCTTGTTCTGACAAGCCGTGGTAGGCGCTCACATCGGTCAGGAATTTTTGGTAGGAGCTGTTGATCTTGGCGGCCATGGGGTCGTCTGCAACCAGGTCATCCATGACGGTTTGCGAGGCTTCAAATAAACGCCTGGCCACCGCCGGCGGCATTTGTTTCAGGGTGACGCCGTGAGTGTTGACCAGCTCGCGCAGGGCGGCATTGTTGCGGGCGGTGAATTCATCGAGCATATCCTGATTCACCGCACGGGCGGCGAGGCGCACAATAGTTTGTAAGTCTTCAGGCAGTGCTTTGAGCGCTTTTTCGTTGACGATAAACTCCAGCATTGCGCCCGGCTCGTGCCAGCCGGGGTAGTAATAGTATTTGGCAACCTGGTGCATACCAAAGGCTAAATCGTTGTAGGGCCCTACCCATTCGGTGGCATCGATTACGCCGGTTTGCAGTGAGGTATAAAGCTCGCTGCCCGGCAGGCGCACGGCGGTGCCGCCAGCTTCGTTAAAGACTTCACCGGCAAGCCCGGGAATACGCATTTTCAGGCCGTTGATATCTTCGGGTTTTTCGATGGGTTTGTTAAACCAGCCCATCATTTGCACCCCGGTGCTGCCACCGGCGAAAGGAACAACGCCCGCGTGCGCATAAAGTTCACGCCACAGTTCCATGCCGCCGCCATAGTGCAGCCAGGCGTTGGTTTCCTGTGTGGTCATACCAAAGGGAATGGCGGTAAAAAACACTGTGCCCGGCAGTTTGCCTTTCCAGTAGTACGCAGCGCTGTGACCGGCTTCGGCAACACCCTGTGATACCGCATCGAATACCTCAAAGGCCGGCACAATCTCACCCGCGCCGTAAACCTTGATTTGCAAACGCCCACCGCTTGCCTCGTTCACCCATTTTGCAAAATTGACAGGTGCCGTGCCAAGACCGGGGAAGTTCGCGGGCCAGGTGGTGACCAGCTTCCAATGGATGACTTCGTCCTCTGTGGCGCTGCTGGTTTTGGCAGCGCTTGTTGTGAGCTGCGATTTTTGCATCGCCCAAAGCCCTAAAGTGAGTACCAGCGCCGCTGCTAAAGCGAGCACAACCACGGGTAAAAATCGTTGTTCGAAGCGCATAGAGTGTTATCCTTTTATGATCGCTAGTTCATTAACTGCAAGTTGGCGTACTGCACCACCAGCCATTTACTGCCTTCATCGTGGAAGTTTACTTCCACTCGGGCGCTACTGCCACGTCCTTCAAAATTCATCACCACACCCTCGCCGAATATTTGATGGTAAACATGCTGTCCCAGGCTCAAGCCGGTATCGGGAACGGCGGCGGTCAGTATATGGCTGACCGGGCGGCTTACGGTGCTGTGCAGGCGAACTTCTTCTAATAGTTCCGCCGGAATCTCCCGCAAAAAACGCGAGGGTGAATTGTAGCTGTCGCTGCCGTGCAGGCGCCGCGATTCGGCGTAGCTCAAATACAGTTTTTGCATCGCACGGGTAATGCCCACGTAACACAGGCGGCGCTCTTCTTCCAAACGCCCGGGTTCTTCGATGGACATTTGATGGGGAAACAAGTTCTCCTCCAGCCCAGCTAAGAACACCAGCGGAAACTCCAGACCCTTGGCGGCGTGTAAGGTCATCAGTTGCACGCTGTCTTCGTGGTCATCCGCCTGCGCGTCACCGGCATCCAGTGCGGCATTGGCCAAAAACTCCTGCAACGGCGCAAGGCTGCCGTCTTCGGGGTTAAATGCCCGCGCGGCGCTGACCAGTTCCTCCAGATTTTCCACTCGCGCCTGGCCTTTCTCGCCCTTTTCCGCCTTATGATAGGTGAGTAAGCCCGAGTGCTGCAGCACGTGTTCAACCAGTTCATACAGTGGTAAATCTTCGCTGCCGCTGTCCATTTCATCGATCAGGGTGACAAAACCCTCCACCGCCGCAAGGGCGCGACCTTTCATGCGCCCCTGAGTTCTGCATAAATGAATACCCTGCCACAGTGGGACGCCCGCCTCCCGCGCCGTGTTACGCAGGATTTCCAGAGTCTTTGCACCGATGCCGCGCGGTGGGGTGTTGATGACCCGTTCGAGAGCGGCATCGTCGGTGCGGTTGGCCAGCAGGCGCATATAAGCCAGAGCGTTGCGAATTTCCATGCGCTCATAAAAGCGGTGGCCGCCGTAAATGCGGTAGGGAATGTCGGCGCGAATGAAGGCTTCTTCCAATACCCGAGATTGCGCATTGGAGCGATACAACACCGCCACCGAGGAGCGAGTATTACCCTCGTTCAGCCAGTTCTGGGTTTGTTCGGCGATAAAGCGCGCTTCATCCTGCTCGTTAAATGCGGCGTACACGCTGATGGCCTCACCCTGTTCACCGGCGCTCCACAGTTCTTTGCCCAAACGTCCGGCGTTGTGATGAATCACGGCATTGGCTGCAGCGAGGATGTTTTGAGTGGAGCGGTAATTCTGCTCCAGTCGCACAATTTGCGCGCCCTCAAAGTCCTGACTAAAGCGTTGAATATTTTCGATTTTTGCACCGCGCCAGCCGTAGATACTCTGGTCGTCATCACCCACCGCCACAACGGGCACCTGCTTGCCCGCCAGCACCCGGAGCCAGGCGTATTGGATGGTGTTGGTATCTTGAAACTCATCCACCAGTATTTGGCGAAATCTAGCCTGATAATGCCCGAGCAAACTGGGGTTGTTAAGCCACAACTCGTGGGCGCGCAGCAGCAGTTCGGCAAAATCCACCAAGCCTGCCCGCTGGCAGGCCTGCTCGTAGGCGGTATAGGCTCTCACCATGGTGAGAATATACAAGTCACCAGCAGACACATCCACATGCGCAGCGCGCAGGCCTTCGTCTTTTTGCGCGTTGATAAACCATTGAATCTGTTTGGGCGGCCAGCGATTTTCATCCAGCTCCAGTTCGCGGCAGATACGTTTAACCAGGCGCAACTGGTCGTCGGCGTCTAAAATCTGAAAATCCTGTGGCAGTTTGGCATCCTGCCAGTGGGTTTTTAGCAGGCGATGCGCCAGACCGTGAAAGGTGCCCACCCACATACTGCGCACAGACATGCCGAGAATATCCTCAAGGCGATGGCGCATTTCCCTGGCGGCCTTGTTGGTGAAGGTCACCGCTAAAATAGCGTGGGGCGACAAGCCCTCGGCGCGAATCAACCAGGCGATGCGGTGCACAAGCACACGGGTTTTACCACTGCCTGCACCGGCGAGTACCAGCAGGTGGTGGTTTTCCGCGGCCACCGCCTCGCGCTGGGCTTCATTTAAGGGGGAGAGTATATCGCTGACGTCCATCTTCGCATTGTAACCTGATTTGTGTCGGTTAAGGAAAACCGCGCTTGGCCCGGATATTTCACCAGTAAATGGAGTTTTCGGACAAAAGGACAAAGAAGGTTGCTCAAACATCATGAAAAGCGTAGCGGTAGCTACGGTTTGAATGATTTTGGGCAAGATTCGAAGTCATTTTT
>PDSN01000209.1 GCA_002748505.1 Gammaproteobacteria bacterium
GAGTTCGCTGATAGCCCTCCCGATCTGGTGATCACCGTGTGTGATAGCGCCGCCAATGAAGCCTGCCCGCTGTGGCCACAGGACACGCAGAAATTGCACTGGGGTTTACCCGACCCCTCCAAAATAGAAAACGATGCCAGCGCCCAGCGCAATGCTTTTATTGCGGTGATGGACACGCTTGAGCGCCGTATCAAACGTCTGGCGCAGCTCGTTAAAGACGACACCAGTAACTTACAAAACATCGCTAAGGAGATACCCCATGGGTCTGTTTGAACGCTATTTAAGTGTGTGGGTTGCACTGTGTATTGTCGCGGGTGTACTGCTTGGCAATGTCGCGCCGGATTTATTTGCCTGGTTTGCCAAGATGGAAATTGCTCATGTGAACATTCCCGTGGCGATTTTTATCTGGTTGATGATCTACCCAATGATGGTGCAGGTCGATTTTTCTGCGATTAAAGATGTGGGCAAAAAACCCAGGGGGCTGATGCTCACTCTGGTCATAAACTGGCTGATCAAACCCTTTACCATGGCAGCCTTGGGCTGGTTGTTTTTCAAAGTTATTTTTGCCGATATGGTCGACCCGCAAACCGCGACCGAATACATCGCCGGCATGATTCTGTTAGGCGTTGCCCCCTGCACGGCTATGGTGTTTGTCTGGAGTCAACTCACCAAAGGCGACGCCAATTACACCCTGGTACAGGTATCGGTGAACGACCTGATCATGGTTTTCGCTTTCGCTCCGATCGCCGCCTTCCTGCTGGGTGTATCGGATGTAACCGTGCCATGGAATACCCTGTTGCTATCGGTGTTACTGTACGTGGTATTGCCTCTTGTTGCGGGTGCGTTTACCCGCTCCGTTCTCAACCAAAACGGTAATACCAAGCGCATAGACGATTTTGTCCATCGCTTAAAACCCCTGTCCATCGCGGGGTTGCTCGCTACTGTGGTGTTGCTGTTTGGCTTTCAAGCACCCACCATTATGGCCAAACCGATGGCAATTGTGTTGATTGCCATCCCGCTGTTAATTCAAACCTACGGCATTTTCGCGGTTGCCTACGGCAGCGCTAAAGCCCTGCAGCTGCCTCACAACGTGGCCGCACCTGCGAGCATGATTGCGACTTCAAACTTCTTTGAACTGGCGGTGGCCGTGGCAATTTCCCTGTTCGGCCTGAACTCCGGCGCTGCGCTTGCAACCGTGGTTGGCGTGCTGGTTGAAGTGCCCGTAATGCTGTCGCTGGTGGCGTTTGCCAATAGAACGCGGGGCTGGTTTAATCCGGCGTAGCGGTCGAAATGACGGAGAAGCCGTTTTTTGCTTGCTCCGTCCCTCTCCCTTTACACTCTCATTTTCTAAAAAACTTATCCTTTTTTTGATAATCTGCAAACATCATCTGCGC
>PDSN01000210.1 GCA_002748505.1 Gammaproteobacteria bacterium
GCAACCATTTACGGGCTTTGCGCACGGTGTCACAGTTGCTGATGCCATAGAGTATTGTCATATATCGTACCATTTATGATAAGAGCGGCGCTTACCGGCTCGCTGGGTAATCACGCCTTTAATTTTATCCATGCCACTGATCTGGAAGGTTTCATAAGCCGGGTTCAGCGGTTCCAGATAGTAATTATCATCGACAATGCGCAGGCGGCGGAAAATATACGCGTCTTTCAGGTCTCTGGCAAAAACATACGAACCATCACGCACAGCCGTACTGGGGTCAATAATAATAATACAGCCGGTGGCAAATTCGGGTTCCATGCTGTCATCAGTGACTTGCAAGGCAAAGGGTTCCGCCTCGGCACAACTGCCACCATCACCCGGATTTTGTTTAAAAGCCTCCTGCTTCAGCAGCGGGTCTACCGGAATTTTTACCACTTCAGCCATTGACCTGCTCCGTGTTGCGTTCTGTTGCACCGGGGTTGAGACTGAATTCACTGGCCATGACATGGCGCTCCGGTTCGTACCAGTGCAGCTTTTCGTGTAACCTGACGACCTCGCCAACAATAATCAGCGCTGGTGCTTGCACATTGCGTTCTTTGACCAGTGCGGGCAGTGTTGCCAGTGTCGCAATATGTACGCGCTGATTTCGTGTGGTGCCCTGTTCCACCAGTGCGGCAGGCATGTCCACCGGAACACCGTGGGCAATCAGTTCACGGCTGATGACATGAATACCGGTCAGGCCCATATAAAACACCACCGTCTGATGCGGTTTGGCCAGCTTGTCCCAGTCCAGATTCACGGTACCATCCTTGAGGTGACCGGTGGCAAACGTACAGGACTGTGCATAATCACGGTGGGTCAGCGGAATACCGGCATAGGATGAGCAGCCGGAAGCGGCGGTCACTGCCGGAACCACCTGGAATGGCACACCATTTTCCGCCAGGGTTTCGATTTCTTCACCACCCCGGCCAAAGATAAACGGATCACCGCCTTTCAGCCGCAAGACCCGCTTACCCTGTTTTGCCAGATCGACCAGCAGGCCATTAATCCTGCCCTGTGGTACGGCATGTCTTGATTTTTCCTTGCCGACATAAATACGCTCAGCATTCCGGTTTGCCATATCCAGAATGGACTTTGCCACCAGCCGGTCATAGATCATGACATCCGCCTGCATCATCAGCCGTGCAGCACGGAAGGTCAGCAGGTCGGGATCACCCGGCCCGGCGCCGACCAGATAAACCTCACCCATTTCGGGCTGCTCCGGGTCATGAGCCAGCATTGCCTCCAGCCGCTGGCGGGCGGCGGCTTCATTGCCCATATACACCAGCTCGGCAAACGGGCCGCGCAGTGCCTTTTCCCAGAACTGTTTACGGCGGCGGGCATCGGGAATCT
>PDSN01000020.1 GCA_002748505.1 Gammaproteobacteria bacterium
TCTTTCTGATTTTTTCCACCAGCGTGTTCAAACGCTCGTGGGGTATGGCGCTGGCGAGGTTTTTGCCCCGCGCATCGATTAAAAACCGCATCGGTGAGAGCGGCAGAAAGCGTTCTACCTGCAAGGCGCGCGGCGCGCTGCAGTGGGCAGTAAAAAAACACTCAAGCAACAAGGTGCCAGCGGGCACGCCTTTTAATTTGAGCGTGCCAATGGTGGCATTACCCAATTCGCTGCTGACAATCCAATCCATCGCCGAGGTAATGCTGGGGTGCTCCCAGGTAAAAAAGGCCATGTCTTCGCGCGCCAGGGCCTGTTCGCGATTGAAGGTGGCGGTCAGGCCATCATCGCCAAGGCCGGGGAATGGGGCGCTGAGCATATTCTCCGTGGGGCGCAAAATCACCGCATGTTCACTGTGATGTTCCTGTTCGATACCGAAGCTGTCGCTCAGGGTTTCCATATAATTTTGCAGCGCGTCGCTGTTGTCCTGTTCACTTGCGAGCGCTACCAAAGCCTGGGCGTGTGCAGGTGGGCAGGAGCTGCGCTCTAATAAACGGTCGCGGCCGCTGTGCAGGTTTTCCTTTAGTTCATTCGCATAGTGTTTGGTGTCTGCAATCAGGGCATCCAAATCATCGCCGCTCTGGGTGAGCTGTGTCTGAAGGCGCTGTTGAAAGCGTTTTAAGACCGCAAGTCCCGCGCTGAAACTGTGCTCGAAGGCAGCTATACCCTCATTCAGCCAGCGCAACATGCTGTGTTGGGCGCTGTTTTCCAGATAGGGCACATGGATGTGAATATCGTCAGTTTGTCCGATGCGGTCCAAACGGCCGATGCGCTGCTCCAGCACGTCGGGATTGTGGGGCAGGTCAAATAAGACCAAGTGGTGGGCAAACTGAAAATTCCGGCCTTCGCTGCCAATTTCGGAACACACCAGCGCCTGCGCGCCGTAGTCTTCATCGGCAAAATAGGCCGCGGCGCGATCACGCTCGATAATGGACAAGCCTTCATAAAACGCCGCTGTGCGAATGCCGGCGCGCAGGTGCAGATGGTGTTCCAGAGCAATCGCGGTGGCGGCTTTGGCGCAAATGACCAGCACTTTTTGCGGGCGCAGGGCTTTGAGTTTATCGATTAGCCAGTTGACACGCGGGTCAATATCCAGCCAGCTGTCGTCACTGAAGGCAGTTTCCGGATGCAACTGGCTGGCATCGTAGGTTACAGGCAGGGGCAGGGGATAACTGCGCATCAGGCGCTTAGGAAAGCCTTTAACCGCCGCGCGGGTGTTTCTAAACAAAACGCGGCCGGTGCCGTGGCGGTCTAACAGTTGACTGATAAGCTGTTCCTTATCAGTGCCGGGTTCAATGTCCGCGGGCAACAGGGCACTTACATCCTGGTTCGCTTCGATTTTTGTCAGCAGGGTATTTAGCTCGCTAAAATGTTGTTCCTGCTCGGCGAAGTCCGCCAGGTTGGGAAAGCGATCCGGGTCCAGTAATCGCAGGCGCGCAAAGTGGCTGGTCGCGCCCACCTGTTCCGGGGTTGCGGTCAGCAACAGCAAGCCGAGGGTGTTTTTTGCCAGTGCTTCGACCAGTTGGTAATTTGCATCGCCGCCGTTTTCTTCCGTCCAGCTTAAATGGTGCGCCTCATCGACCACGATTAAATCCCAGCGTGTGGCCAGCACTTTTTCCCGGTGGCTTGCCTCATCGAAAAGATCGGTGGAGCACAAGATGAGTTGTTCGTCGTCAAAAGGGTTTAGCTCGGTTTCGTACTGTGCCATGCGCTCGGCATCATACAGGGCAAAATGCAAATTAAAGCGTCGCAGCATTTCCACCAACCATTGGTGCAGCAGGCTGGGCGGTACCAGAATGAGTACGCGTTTGGCGCGGCCATTTAACAGTTGGCGGTGAATAACCATACCCGCTTCGATGGTTTTGCCCAGGCCCACTTCATCGGCCAGCAAAACCCGCGGCGCGAAACGCTCGCTGACTTCCGCAGCGATATAGAGCTGGTGGGGCAATAACAAGGTGCGCGAGCCCAACAAACCGCGCACGGGGGATTGCTGTAAGCGATGCAGGTGATTCAGGGTCGCCACGCGCAGCTTAAAATCCGACGGGCTGTCCAGATGTCCGTTGAGCAGGCGTTGGCGCGGGTTGGTCAGTTCAATGACCGAGTCCAGTTCCAGTTCGGAGATGGTGATGGCTTGTCCGCTGCTATCGTGCCCTGCGTAATACAGGATATGCTTGTGCTCGTGCACCTCATCCACGGTGAGCGAGCGCCCATCTGTGGTGCGGGCCTCGTCGCCCTCTTTGTAGCGCAGCCGTGTGAGCGGTGCGTTGTCTATAGCGTAGGTGCGCTCTTCTTCTACAGCGGGAAACTGTACACTGATGCGGCGACCCTCGATGGCCAAAATGATACCTAAACCTAGTTGCGAATCGGCGTGGCTAACCCAACGTTGGCCGGGGAAATACGTCATGGTAGTAAAATGTTGTACAGCGTTTAACAATGGGCGCGTAGTGTAGCACTGTTGTCACCGGGAGTGAAAAAACAGGGCGTGGGAATTGTTGTAGGCCTGTTTGAGCAGGGTTTCAACGTCCAGTTCTTTGATCTTGGCAACCAGTTCCGCAATAAACGGCAAGTAAAAGGGTGCATTGGGTTTGCCGCGATAGGGTACGGGTGTCAGGTAGGGCGCATCGGTTTCAAGCACAATGCGCGTGGCGGGGGTGGCGGCGATGATTTCGCGCACGTTTTCCGCCTTGTTAAAGGTGGAAATGCCGTTAAAACCCAGCATAAAACCCTGTTCAAGACAAAACTGTGCCAGCGCCATACCTGAAGTAAAGCTGTGGATGACACCGGGTATGGGGCTTGTGTGTTGCCAGCTCTGCAATATGGCGCGGGTGTCTTCGTCGGCTTCGCGGGTGTGAATCACCACGGGCAGTTGCAGTTCGCTGGCGATACTGAGCTGCTGCTCAAACACCTGCCACTGCACTTTGCGGTCGGCGTGATCGTAGTAATAATCAAGGCCGATCTCACCGATGGCCAGCACTTTGTCGTGACTGGCATTTGCAACAATATGAGCGGCGACCGCATCGTTAAAGTGCTCCGCTTCGTGGGGGTGAACGCCCTGGCTGCACCACACTTGCGGGTAGCTGTTCGCGATATCCAGTACGGTATCGAGATTATCCGGTGATACCGCGATGGTCACGATTTTTTCAACACCCACGGCGCTGCTTTGTGCCAGCACATCGCTTAACGCCGCAGCGTCGAGGTAGTCCAGGTGACAGTGGGTTTCAATCAGCGGCGTTGCAAAATGGGGAATAGGGCGGCGTTTTTTACTCATGGTGTTTAGGAATTTTCTATAACTAGCAGTGCGCCGCGCGCTTCGACCGGGCGCGACAGTTTCCATTCGATCAGGTCGGCGCAGTGTTTTTCCATACTGCGCTCTGCCATTTCTAAAAAGGTGGAGCGCTCGGGATCGGCGATAATAATGTGTTTTACGCCGGCTTTAAAGGCGCGGTTGACCAGGTTGTAGACGGGGTTGACCAATTCATCCCAAAAGCAAATATCCGCCGCCACCAGCATATCGTATTGTGCCAGTTGTTTTTGGGTGAGTTGTTGATAGCGGGCGCGCCGGGTGTGGATGGACACATTATTGAGCGCGGCCACCACTTCTAAGTAGGGAAACACACTGGGGTCGGCGTCCACTGCGGTAACGTCTGCACCTAAGGCCTTGGCACACCAGGCGCTTAACACGCCCCAGCCGCAACCGGCATCCAGTACCGTTTGGTGATGTTCGGGCGGGTTTTTACTCAGGTAGTCGATCAGCAGCAGGCTGGAATTCCACAGTTTATCACCGTGAATTGACGGCGCTTCCAGGTCTTTTTTGACTTTGCGGATCTCAGGGTGAGAGGCGCCTGGCATAACAACGCCGCGAAAGCGGGTCTGTGTGGGTTTCTTTTTGCGAGTAGTCACGGTGAGCGCTGCGCTGCCTTGAAAATGGTTGCACAGTGTACTGCAAAATTTGGGATTTGTCGTGATGTGGTTCGTTCCCTGTGCGGGGTCCGAATGCGGCGCATTCCTCGCGAACCACTTCCAAGCCGATGGGCGCTGCTGTACCTGTTGTTGAAGGCGGAGCAAACCCCATATTGGCAAGCAACACAAAACGGCCACTGCTCCTTGCGTCAGCGGTATAGCTGGCTGTAAAACAGCTATTAAGTTGCCGGGATTTACTCGGCTTTTTCGACGTCTTCGGCTTGCAGCCCCTTCGGGCCTTCGGTGACGGTAAAGGTTACCTGCTGCCCCTCATTAAGACTGCGGTAACCATCACCCTTGATAGACCTGAAGTGAACGAATATATCCTCGTCACCTCCGCGGGTGATAAAACCAAACCCTTTGGCGTTGTTAAACCATTTTACTGTGCCGGTAACACGTTCACTCATACCACTTACCTCATGCTCCTTATGGCATTGTTATCATCAGCTGCTGCGCTAAAGCACAGGCCCTGCACGCGAAAGCAAAACCCATGCTTACAGGTGCAGCGTACTAAAGCTCGGCGATACGTGCAATCTGTTCCTGAAGCTTGTTTTGCGCTTGTTGACCTGAGGCAAGTTTTTCGCGTTCTTTGGCGACCACGGCCTCTGGAGCTTTGTCGACAAACGCGGGGTTGCTCAGCTTGCCTTCCAGGCGTTTAAGTTCCTGCGCAATTTTTGTCGCTTCTTTTTCAAGGCGCGCCATTTCCGCATCGCGGTCAATAAAACCAGCCATCGGCACCAGCACTTCCAAATCGCCCACCAGGGCGGATGCGGACGGTGGAATCTCGGCGTTGTCATCGAGCCACTCAATGCTGTCAAGTTTGGCGAGCTTTTTAAGCAGCGCCTGTGATGCCTCAACGCGCGAGCGATCATTCGCATCACCTGCGCGCAGCAGCACCGCAAGGGTCTTAGAGGGTGGAATATTCATTTCGCCGCGAATATTGCGAACGCTGCTGATAACATCTTTCAGCCACGCGGTGTCGGCCATTGCCTGCTGATTAATTCGCGTCTCGTCGCTGTCTGGGTATTTGGCCAGCATCAGGGTGTCGCCAAATTGCGCGCTGTTTTCAGTCAGGCGCAGCCAGATTTCCTCGCTGATAAAGGGCATAAACGGGTGCAGCAGACGCAGAAATTGTTCCAGCACAGAAAACAGGGTGTGCAGCACCGCGGTTTTAGCGGCTGCGGGGGCGTTTTCGTCCCACAATACTGGCTTAGATAATTCTACGTACCAGTCGCAGTAGTCGTGCCACATAAATTCGTACAGCGCCTGTGAGGCGTGGTCGAAGCGGTAGTTGGCGATGGCGCGGCGCACCTCAGCCGTGGTCTGGTGCAGGCGGCTGATAATCCACTGATCGATCTGACTGTGGGCGAGTTCCGACTCGGCATCGATATTGTCGATATTAAAATCGGCCTCGCTCAGGTTCATCATCACATAGCGCGCTGCATTCCAGATTTTGTTGCAGAAATTGCGGAAACCTTCGATGCGGCCCACGTCAAAATTGATGTCGCGGCCGGTGGATGCCAGCGAATAAAAGGTAAAACGCAGTGCATCCGTACCGTAGGCGGCCAGGCCATCCGGGAATTGCTTGCGGGTGGCTTTTTCCACTTTTGCCGCCAGTTTGGGCTGCATCATACCCTGGGTGCGTTTGCTGACCAGGGATTCCAGATCAATGCCGTCGATCAGATCGATGGGGTCCAGCACATTGCCCTTGGATTTCGACATCTTCTGGCCTTCGTTATCGCGCACCAGGCCGTGTACATAGATGGTGTGGAAGGGCACTTCCTTGCGCAGATGCAGGGTCATCATAATCATTCGCGCGACCCAGAAGAAAATAATATCAAAGCCGGTAACCAGCACTGAGCTTGGGTGGAAGGTGGCTAAATCTTCGCTGTCCCTGGGCCAGCCAAGGGTGGAGAATGTCCACAGGGCAGAGGAAAACCAGGTGTCCAATACGTCCTCGTCCTGGCGCAGTTTAACTGTATCGTCCAGGTTGTTGTCGGCGCGCACGCTGGCCTCGTCTTTGCCTACAAATACATTGCCGGCGTCGTCATACCAGGCGGGAATACGGTGCCCCCACCACAGTTGCCGACTGATGCACCAGTCTTGAATGTCGCGCATCCATGCGTAGTAGGTGTTTTCCCATTGTTTGGGTACAAATTGAATATCGCCGTTTTCCACCGCAGCGATTGCAGGGCCAGCGAGTGTTTTTGCATCCACATACCACTGGTCGGTGAGATAGGGTTCAATTACCACGCCCGAGCGATCGCCTCGGGGCACTTTCAAGGTGTGGTCTTCGGTTTTTTCCAGCAATCCCAGCGCCTCTAAATCGGCGATGATTTTTTTGCGCGCAGCGAAACGATCCATGCCGCGATAGGCCTCGGGCGCGTTGTTGTTGAGCGCCGCATTGTCGTCAAACACGTTAATCATTGCCAGGTGGTGACGCTGGCCGACCTCGTAGTCGTTAAAATCATGGGCGGGGGTGATTTTCACACAGCCTGAACCAAATTCCTGATCCACGTAATCATCGGCCACGATGGGGATACGCCTGCCGGTGAGGGGTAATTCGATTTCTTTACCGACCATGTGCGCATAGCGCTCATCCTCAGGGTGAACCGCAACTGCGGTGTCGCCGAGCATGGTTTCGGGGCGGGTGGTGGCGACAACGACATAGTCATCGCTATCGGCAATCGGGTAGCGGAAGTGCCACAAAAAGCCTTTTTCTTCTTCGGAAAGTACTTCCAAATCGGAAATTGCGGTGTGCAGGGCGGGGTCCCAGTTCACCAGGCGCTTGCCACGGTAGATCAGACCCTCATGGTAAAGGTGAATGAACACCATTTGTACCGCTTCGGAGAGATCTGGGTCCATGGTGAAACGCTCACGCGACCAGTCCAGTGACGCGCCCAGGCGGCGTAACTGCTGGGTAATTGCACCGCCAGAGTGATGCTTCCATTCCCAGACTTTTTCGATAAATGCCTCGCGGCCAAGGTCGTGACGAGTTTT
>PDSN01000211.1 GCA_002748505.1 Gammaproteobacteria bacterium
TTATTCAAGATAGGTATCGGCCCTTCCAGCTCGCATACCGTAGGGCCCATTGTTGCCGCGGCAGACTTTCTTGGCAAGGTTGGCGCCTGGCATAAGGAGCATGGCGGGGTGGAGAGCAGGGTGCGCTGCATATTGAAAGGTTCTCTTTCTCTTACCGGCCGCGGGCATGCAACCGATAAGGCCGTTGCCCTTGGCCTGCATGGGTATACCGCAGTGATGCTGGCAAAAGAGGATGTTGATGCCCTTGTTACACGGCTGTGGCAGAGCTCTTTTTTCACTGTTGACGGGATAAAGATCGTGTTTTCTCCGGCAGAGGATATCATCTTTGATGACGGGGCGGCGCTGGTGGAGCATCCCAACGGCATGATTTTCGAGCTGCAGGATATGGGCGGTAAAACGCTCTGTCAGCAGACCTACTTCTCTGTGGGTGGTGGTTTTATCGCCACCAGAGAGACTTTGGCCGATGTCGTTGCCCCGGTAAAAACCGCTGACATGGTACCGTATCCCTATCCCTTTGCCACCGCCAGAGAGATGCTGGCGATGGCGGCAAAGGAGCGGCTCTCCATTGCTGATATGAAATGGCAGAATGAACTCCATCTCTACGACCAGGCAACTCTTGACCGCGAGATTGCGCTGATCTGGCATTCCATGCGTCTCTGCCTGGAGCGGGGGTTGGCGGCGGAGGGTATTCTGCCCGGCGGCCTGCAGCTTGAGCGGCGGGCAAAAAGACTTTATGGCCAGCTACAGGAGGAGCCGGCAGCAGCGACTATTAATGACTGGCTCTGTGCCTATGCGATGGCGGTGAGTGAGGAGAACGCCGCCGGGCATATGGTTGTTACCGCTCCGACCAACGGTGCTGCCGGGGTTATTCCGGCAGTTCTCTACTACTTTCTTACACATGAAGGCGGCAGCGAGGAGCAGGTGCGGGAGTTTCTGCTTACCGCCGCCGCCATCGGCGGACTGATTAAACATCTCAGCTCCATTTCCGGGGCTGAAGTGGGGTGTCAGGGCGAGATTGGTTCCGCTTCGGCAATGGCCGCCGCCGGTCTGTGCGCGGCCAGGGGTGGCAGTCCCGAGCGTATTGAAAAGGCGGCGGAGATTGCGCTTGAACACCATCTTGGTGTTACCTGCGATCCGGTAAACGGGCTGGTACAGGTCCCCTGTATTGAGCGTAACGGCTTTGGCGCGATCAAGGCATGGACCGCCTGCTCTCTGGCACTGCATGGCAGTGAGCATCATTTTATGCCCCTTGACGGCTGTATCGCGGCGATGAAGCAGACAGGACTTGAGATGTCCGCCAAATATAAGGAGACCTCGCTGGGAGGTCTGGCGGTAAGCTATACCGAATGTTAGCTCAGATCCAGCCCGAATTTCTCATGAGTTTTTTTG
>PDSN01000212.1 GCA_002748505.1 Gammaproteobacteria bacterium
GCGATGGGCATTGCCGGCGCGATAAACGCGCAAAACAAGCTGGGGCAGGATTTAGACGGTAACCTCGGTGGCAACTTGTTTACGCCGCTTGAACCCGCTGTGGTCGCCCATCCGCAAAACACGGGCACAGCAAGCATGAGCGCCACGGTGAGCGATCACACCGGCCTTACCGGCGACAACTACAGTTTGTATTACGACGGTTCACAATATGTGTTGACCAATCTCACCACCGAGGCCAGTCAAACCGGCGCAGGACCTTTCACGATTGACGGCATGACCATCACGCCATCGGGCGCGGCAAACGCCGGTGATCGGTTTTTAATTAACACCGCCACCAACGCCGCCCGGACTTTTGACGTGGCTTTTAGTCGGCCGGAAGAAATTGCCGCGGCATCGCCGCTGCGAGTCGATGCCAATGCCAGTAATGTGGGCACGGCGGAAATCAGTTTGCAGTCGCTCAGTGATACCAGTGCGCTGCCGCTTGCCAGTGCCGCCGTGCTGACCTTTGACCCCGATGCCCTGGGCGCAGGTGTGCCGGGCTTTGTGGTCAGCGGAGGTTTGACCGGCGGGCCCTTGGCGTATAACCCTGCCACCGACAGCGACGGTGTGAGCTTTACCCTTGGCGATGTCAGTATTGAAGTCAGCGGTGTGCCACAAGATGGCGACAGTTTAAGTATTGGCAATAACAGCGGCGGTGTGGGTGATAACCGCAACGCTCTGGCAATGTCCGACTTGCAAACCAATGATGTGCTGCGCGGCAGCACCGCGAGTTTCAGCGATGTCTATGGCGGTCTGGTGGCCGACATCGGCGTCAGCGCCCAGCGCGCGCAAAACAGCGCGAATTCTGAGCAGGTGTTGTTGGATGAGGCCAAAGCTGCCAAGGAAAGTGTCAGCGGTGTGAACCTCGACGAAGAAGCGGCGAATTTACTGCGCTTCCAGCAGGCCTATCAAGCCGCTGCACAGGTGATTACTGTGGCGGATCAAATGTTTCAAACCCTGTTGAGCGCCACCCGGCGGTAACCACAGGCGTCGATGCTTAAAGGTATAAAGCGATGAGAATGTCTACTGCCCAGGTGTACTATCAAAACGTCACCAATATGATGCAAAAACAGACCCGACTGAATGAGTTGAGCGAGCAGCTGAGCACGGGTAAGCGTTTTTTAAAGCCATCGGATGACCCGGTGGCGGCGGTGCGGGCCCTGGATATCAGTGAAAACCTGGCGCGTTTGGAGCAATATGGGCGCAATGCCAATACCGCAAATACCCAGTTGGCACTGGAAGACAGTGTGCTGGACGGTGTGGGCACCGTGCTCAAGCGTGTGCGCGAGCTGGTGGTGCAGGCCAACAATGCCAGTCAGAGT
>PDSN01000213.1 GCA_002748505.1 Gammaproteobacteria bacterium
ACCATTTCTGCCAACAGCGACACCGCTGTGGGTGAAATCATCGCCGAAGCCATGGATAAAGTGGGTAAAGAAGGCGTTATCACGGTTGAAGAAGGTTCTGGCCTTGAGAACGAGCTGGACGTGGTAGAAGGTATGCAGTTTGACCGCGGCTACCTGTCACCTTACTTCATCTCTAACCAGGACAGCATGAGCGTTGAGCTGGATGCGCCGTTTATCCTTCTGGTTGACAAGAAAATCTCCAATATTCGCGAGTTGCTGCCCCTGCTGGAGCAGGTCGCCAAGTCCTCCAAGCCTTTAGTTATCATCGCTGAAGACGTCGAAGGCGAAGCATTGGCGACACTGGTGGTCAACAACATGCGTGGCATCGTTAAAGTGGCCGCTTGTAAAGCACCGGGTTTCGGTGATCGCCGTAAAGCCATGCTGCAGGACATCGCAACCCTGACTGGCGGTACTGTGATTTCTGAAGAAGTTGGCCTGGAGCTTGAATCTGCCACCCTGGAGCACCTGGGAAGCGCCAAGCGTGTGACCATGGACAAAGACAACAGCACTGTTATCGACGGTGCGGGTGACGCTGAAGCGATTAAAGCGCGCGTGAATGAAATCCGCGTTCAGATCGAAAACACTTCCTCTGACTACGATCGCGAAAAGCTGCAAGAGCGCGTGGCGAAACTGGCCGGTGGTGTTGCGGTTATCAAGGTTGGCGCTGCCACCGAGATCGAAATGAAAGAGAAAAAAGCCCGCGTTGAAGACGCCCTGCACGCTACCCGCGCAGCGGTGGAAGAAGGCGTTGTGGCCGGTGGTGGTGTTGCGCTGGTTCGCGCCGTTGCCGCTATCGCTGATCTTACCGGTGACAACGAAGACCAAAACCACGGTATCGCTGCAGCCCTGCGCGCCATGGAAGGTCCTCTGCGTCAAATCGTTGCCAACGCCGGTGATGAGTCTTCTGTTGTGCTCAACAACGTGAAGAACGAAGGCACTGGTAACTACGGTTACAACGCTGCCACTGGCGAGTACGGTGATATGATCGAAATGGGTATCCTGGATCCCGCCAAAGTAACCCGCACCGCCTTGCAGGCCGCAGGTTCTGTCGCTGGTCTGATGATTACCACCGAAGTGATGGTAGCTGACGCACCAGAAGACAATGCCGGCGGACCGGCAATGCCTGATATGGGCGGCATGGGTGGTATGGGAGGGATGATGTAATCCCCCCCTTTTTTAGCACTTTCGAAAAACCCGGCCTTGTGCCGGGTTTTTTTGTGGTGCGCCGGGCATGGCGCGAAGCGCCATTACGGCGCTGATAACTCGGGAGCGAAAGCGAACGAGGAAGTGACTTGGAGGTGAGAGTCCT
>PDSN01000217.1 GCA_002748505.1 Gammaproteobacteria bacterium
TCAAAATGTTAAAGAAACGAATAGAAGGCTTTGATAAACCTGCCGAGCGTGTCAAGTTCAAGGCGCACGGAGCGGAGAAAGCGGAGTCCCTGCACCTAGCGACTAGGTGAGGGATGAGCATTTCGAGCACCGCGCAACGCAGAAATTGTCTTGCGCAGGCGATTTTGCAAAGCCTTCGAATAAAAAAATTACAGGAGCATAAAAAATGAATAGACAAAGAAACTACGATGTAATGCACGCCGGCGGTGTGCCGGTAAAAACCTGGACGCAAGGCGTACCGTTTGAAGCTCAAGCCAAACAGCAACTGTTAAACGTGGCGGAGTTGCCCTTTGTCAAACCCTGGGTGGCGGCGATGCCGGATGTGCATGTGGGTAAAGGGGCCACCATTGGCTCGGTGATTCCAACCGTTAATGCGGTGATTCCGGCGGCTGTCGGGGTGGACTTGGGCTGTGGGATGATGGCGGTAAAAACGTCTTTGACGGCAAAAGATTTGCCCGATAATTTGTTTGCTATTCGCTCTAGCATCGAGGCTGCCGTGCCGCACGGCCGAACTTCCCCGCGTTCCGGGCGTGATAAAGGTTCGTGGGGCGATGCGCCTGCTGACGTATTGGCCAAGTGGGCCTTGCTGGCAGAGGATTTTGAACAACTTTGCGAGCGTACGCCTGGCTTGAAAAACACCAATAACCTAAACCATTTAGGCACGTTGGGAACAGGTAATCACTTTATCGAATTGTGCCTGGATGAAGCCGATAATGTCTGGGTGATGCTGCATTCGGGTTCGCGCGGAGTGGGTAACCGCATTGGTACAACCTTTATCGAGCGTGCCAAAAAAGAGATGCAGCGCTGGATGATTAACCTGCCCAATAAAGACTTGGCGTATTTGCCCGAGGGCAGCGAGCATTTTATCGATTATGTTAAAGCGGTAAGCTGGGCCCAGCGTTTTGCCAAACTTAACCGCGAGGTGATGATGGCAAGAACCCTAACAGCCCTGGCCGATAACATTGAAAAGCCGTTCAGTACCGATGCCATGGCGGTGAATTGCCATCATAATTACATCAAAAAAGAGGTGCATTACGGGCAAAAAATATGGATTACCCGCAAAGGAGCGGTCAGCGCCCAAGCCGGTGAGCTGGGGATTATCCCCGGCAGCATGGGGGCGAAATCGTTTATCGTGCGCGGACTGGGCAACGAAGAAAGTTTTTGTTCGTGCAGCCACGGTGCCGGCCGCGTGATGTCACGTACCGAGGCCAAACGCCGCGTTAGCTTGGCTGAGCACGAAAAAGCGGTGAGCGGGGTGGAATGCCGTATCGATAAAGATGTGATCGATGAAACCCCGTCCGCCTAC
>PDSN01000214.1 GCA_002748505.1 Gammaproteobacteria bacterium
CAAGTGAAAGCCGTAAGTGTCAGCAATTTGCCGGGCAATGGTGCCTTTGCCGACCCCGCTGGGGCCGTCGATAGTGATAATTTTTGCTGCTGTTGACATGAGTTACGCCGCTTCGGTGATATGCATACCCACGCTTTTTGCCAGTTCACAAAAATTCGGGAACGAGGTGGCAACGTGCTGGCATTGCAAAATAGTCATGCCTTTAGCCGCACGAATACCGGCCACGGCAAAGGCCATAGCGATGCGGTGGTCGGTTAAACTGTCAATGGTGGCGGCGTTGGGAAACGGATTATCCGGGTTACCGCGAATAATAATGCCGTCTGCTAAGGTTTGGCAATCGACGCCCAGGGCGCTAAGGCCGCTGGCCATGGCTTGAATACGGTCGCTTTCTTTGACGCGTAACTCTTTGGCATTGCGTAAAATAAATTCACCTTCGGCACAAGCGGCAGCAACAAAAATCACCGGGAACTCGTCAATCGCCAGCGGTACCAGGGCAGCGGGAACTTCTATGCCTTGTAGACGGCTGCCTTTGATAACAATATCGGCAACGGGTTCGGCGTTATGCTGCTCGTTACTGTAGCGCAAGTCAGCACCCATAAGCTGTAAAATATCAATAATACCGGTACGGGTGGGATTGATGCCGACCTGCTTGATGCGCACTTCGCCGTTGCCAATAGCGCCTGCGACCATAAAAAACGCCGCACTGGAAATATCAGACGGTACAACAATATCCGTTGCAACTAACTTGCCGCCACCACGCAGTTTGGTGGTGCGTATCTTGCCATTTTCCAGCGTCTCAACGGCATAGCCGAATTGTCGCAGCATGCGCTCGGTATGGTCGCGGCTGATACCGGGTTCGTGGATAATGACTTCACCATCGGCATAAAGCCCGGCCAGTAACAAGGCTGATTTTACCTGTGCTGAAGCCACCGGCTGCGAGTATTCGATACCCTGCAGGTGCGTGGCTTTAGCAATACGAATCGGCGCACAACCGTTGGCTTCGGTGTGGATATTAGCACCCATGGACGCCAGCGGTTTGGCGATGCGCCCCATCGGGCGGCTCATTAACGAGGCATCGCCGATCAAGGTTGAGGCAAATGTTTGTCCGGCTAAAATCCCGGCCAGCAAACGCATACCGGTGCCGGAATTACCAACATCAATCACATTTTTTGCCGCGCTTAATCCGTGCAGACCGACACCATTGATAACGATGCTGTCGTCTTGGTCGTCAATAGTCACGCCCATGGCTTCAAAAGCCCGGCGAGTGGCGATACAGTCTTCACCCTGTAAAAAACCGCGAACGGTAGTGCGGCCTTCGGCGAGGGCGCCAAACAT
>PDSN01000215.1 GCA_002748505.1 Gammaproteobacteria bacterium
TGGCGTCCCTAGCGAAATTAAAGCCAACGAAAACCGCGTTGGTCTCACCCCTGTCAGCGTCCGTGAAGTCGTTGCTGCCGGCCATTCAGTCATTATCCAGAGCGGCGTCGGTGACGGTATCGGTAAAAGCGACGACGATTACCGCGCCGCCGGCGCTGCTATCGTTGCCAGTGCAGCGGATATTTTTGCCCAAGCCGATATGGTGGTCAAAGTCAAAGAACCGCAGCCGGTTGAATACCAACAGCTGCGTAAAGAGCAAATCTTATTTACTTACTTGCACTTATCCCCTGATGCGCCACAAACACAAGGGCTGATAAAGTCCGGCTGTATCGCCATTGCCTATGAAACGGTCACGCGTGCAGGCGGTGGTTTACCGTTGCTGGCACCGATGTCAGAAGTCGCCGGGCGCATGGCCACGCAAGTCGGCGCTTATCACTTGCAAAAAGCCAATGGCGGTTTAGGCGCTTTGCTGGGTGGTGTGCCCGGCGTGGCTGCCGGCAAAGTCGTGGTTTTAGGCGGTGGCGTGGCCGGCTTTAACGCCACAAAAATGGCTGTCGGCTTGGGTGCAGCAGTCACCGTACTGGACCGCAATATTGAGCGTCTGCGCTATTTAGACGATATTTACCAGGGCCGTATTAAAACCGTGTATTCCACCGCCCAAGCCGTCGAAGAATACTGCATTGAAGCCGATTTAGTGATCGGTACCGTGCTGATTCCGGGGGCTAACGCACCAAAATTGGTGACCACCGAAATCCTGCAAAAAATGCAGCCGGGGGCGGTGATTGTCGATGTCGCCATTGATCAGGGCGGGTGTACGGATGCCTCCAGACCCACCACCCATAAAGACCCGACCTATTTCGCCGAAGGCGTGCTGCTGTATTGTGTCGCCAACATGCCGGGCGGGGTGCCCTTGACTTCGACTTATGCCTTAAATAATGCGACCCTGCCGTTTGTCTTAGCCATTGCTAACAAAGGCGTCAAGCAGGCTTTGTTAGATGACAAACACTTGTTAAACGGCTTAAATATTTGCCAAGGCAAAGTGACTTACCCAGCAGTTGCGAAAGCGCAAGGCTTAGATTTCACGCCGGCAGTGGATGCGGTCAAAGCGCTGTAAAAACCAGCACTCAGCAGTCTTTGCTGAACCGGCCTTACCCGATAAAAACAATATCTCGTGACTACACTACCTAAGGCTTCGGCCAGCAATAACAGAGTTTCACCACCCACCATAACGGTAGTGAATATCGTTATTCTCCGCGACTGCTGATTATTTTTTCACCGCTTGGGGTATTAAACTTCGCTACTAAAAAAGGGGCACCATCATCAGTTTCGGGCA
>PDSN01000216.1 GCA_002748505.1 Gammaproteobacteria bacterium
CTATAACGTGACTGACGGTTCAGGTGCGGTGATAGCCACCGGCACCTACACCGCAGGTGAAAGTCTGAATGTGGGTGGCGCGAGCTTTGTTGTGGACGGTAACCCCGCCAATGGCGACAGTTTTAACCTGAGTCCGTCTACGCGTCGCAATGTATTTGACAGTTTGCAGGGTATTGTCGAGGCCCTGCGCAGGCCATCAGACTCTCCCGCCGAACAAGCGGCGCTTAACAATGCCATGGCGACCTCGCTGGATGAACTCGATCAGTCGCTGGATCACGTCTTACAGGTGCGCGCCGATGTGGGCACGCGGATGAACCACGTTGACAACCAGGATGCCCTGCGCGAGCACTTTGACGTGGCGCTACAGGAAAACCTCTCGGAAGTGCAAGACCTGGACTACGCCGAGGCCATCTCCAAATTTAACCTCCAGCTCACTGCTCTGCAGGCTGCGCAGCAGACCTTTGTGAAAACGCAGGGTTTGTCCCTCTTCAATTATTTGTAAGTTGTTGTTGCGCCCTGCGCGCCGCCCCACTCCGCCCCTAAGCCTTCCTCGCCAGTGAGAAGGCTTAGGGGCGGGGCGGTTTTGACAGCCAATGCAGCCTTATTTTCGCCTCTTCAGGTATTTTTTTAATCATGCCTTATAGTAAAAAACTATAAAAATCAAACAGTTGTATCTTTTCGGCTAAATCTAGTCAGTTTTTTAAAATTCTTGCCAACTTTTTTCTAAAGTAATTCGACCCCCTGCCGCTAATTAAAGTGTCGACAGCGTAAGGCGCTCTCGTTAAGTAACTTAAACCAAAGTTAGTCCGCAAGCCAATTGGTTGAGCTTTTAGCGGCAGTAAACAGAAGGAATATCGACATGGCACAGTATATCAACACCAACATCGCATCCCTGAACGCTCAGCGCAACCTGAACAGCTCTCAGGGCTCACTCACCACTTCACTGCAACGTTTGTCATCTGGCTTGCGTATCAACAGTGCAAAAGACGATGCCGCAGGTCTGGCAATCTCCGAGCGCTTCTCCGCACAAATCAGCGGCTTGAACCAGGCTTCTCGTAACGCCAATGACGGCATCTCTCTGGCGCAAACCGCAGAGGGTGCGTTAAAAGAAGTGACCAACAACTTGCAGCGTATTCGCGTCCTGGCGGTGCAGTCTGCCAACGCGACTAACAGCACCTCTGACCGCGCTGCCCTGCAAGCGGAAGTGTCACAGCTGGTGTCTGAAATCGACCGCGTCAGCTCGCAAACGAATTTTAACGGCGTAAAACTGCTGGACGGCTCTTTCTCAGCACAGGCTTTCCAAGTGGGTGCAAACTCCGGTGAGAC
>PDSN01000021.1 GCA_002748505.1 Gammaproteobacteria bacterium
CCGGCGCTGCGGGAATCGACCATGGTTCTGTCAATTACGGCAAGGCCTTTTGCGTTTGCATCGACCAAAAAACCCGTCAGCCCCGCCTGCTCGCCAGCGCTGCCGCTGGTTCTGGCAATGACGATAAATTGATCAGCCTGCGCGGCGTCCAACACAAAGACTTTACGGCCATTTAACACATACTCATCACCTTGAGCTGTCGCTGTCATGGCAACATTTTCGATACCGTGATGCGCTGTTTCCTGCATTGCCAGGGTCATTATTTTTGCACCGCTGGCAATACCGCCCAACAGGGCCCGCTTTTGCTCATCACTTCCGAGTTGATTGACCACGCTTGCGGCAACCAACACAGAGGATTGCAGGGGCGATGCACTCAGGGTGCGACCGCATTGCTCCAAAATCAAACCCAGCCCTACATAGCCGTAACCGAGGCCACCGTAGTTTTCATCGATTGCAATACCCGCCCAGCCCATGTCGACCATTTCTTGCCAGAGCGCGGTTTCAAAACCCTTGCCTTCCCCACCGTCGCGCAGGGCGCGCAGGGCCGAAACCGGCGCTTTTTCGGCCAGAAAACCAGCGGCGGAATCGCGCAGCATTTGCTGCTCTTCATTTAACACCAATGCCATGCTCTGCTCCTTAATCTGGCAGGCCAAGCACGCGCTTGGCGATAATATTCAACTGCACTTCGGAGGTTCCGCCCTCGATAGAATTACCTTTGGAACGCAGCCAGCCGCGCGAAACCTTACCGTCCTTGCAAAAGTCTCCGTCCCAACCCAAGGCGGTATAGCCATCGGTAGAGAGCATCAATTCGTTGCGGCGTTTATTCAGCTCCGTGCCGTAGTATTTAAAAATAGATGAAGCCGCACCCAGACCCTGCCCCGCTTCCACTTCATCACCCACACGACGCATGGTTGCGGCAAAAACCTGTTCATCAAGCTGAAAACGCGCAAGACTCTGACGCAACGCGGAGTTGGCAAGGCGTCCCTCGGCATCGCTTCCCCAGCTTTCCACGGCTCTTGCGGATAAGGACTTGCCGCTCCCCTTACCAAAACCCGAGATCATTTCCCGCTCGTGGGTGAGCAGGTACTTGGCAATAGACCAGCCCTTACCCTCTTCGCCAATTAAGTTGGCTTTGGGCACGCGCACATTGTCGAAAAATGTTTCGCAAAAAGGCGAGTTGCCGCTGATCAGTTTAATCGGTCTGGTGGTGACCCCGGGGTCTGCCATATCAAACAACAAAAAGCTGATGCCCTCGTGTTTGGAACCGCTGTTATCTGTGCGCACAAGGCAGAAAATCCAATCGGCCTTATCGGCGTAGGATGTCCAGATTTTTTGACCGTTGACAATATAGTGATCGCCATCGCTTTCGGCGCGGGTCTGTAAACTGGCGAGGTCAGAACCGGCACCGGGCTCGGAATAACCCTGACACCAGCGAATCTCGCCGCGCACAATTTTCGGCAAATGCGTTTTTTTTTGTTCCTCGCTGCCAAATTTCAACAGCGCGGGCCCGAGCATGGAGATACCAAAACTCTCAAGCGGCGAGCGCGCGCCTATGCGCTGCATCTCTTGTCGCAGTATTTTGGTTTCAGCCGCAGACAAACCGCCACCGCCGTACTCCTTGGGCCAGTGCGGAACAGTCCAGCCGCGCGCGGCCATACGCTCACACCAGACAGGTTCGTCAGGGTGATCAAACTCAGGGTTTCTACCGCCAGCATAAAAATCTTCAAAACTCTTAGGGGGCGTGCGCATAGACTGGGGGCAATTTTCCTCCAGCCAGCTGCGCACCTCGCCTCGAAACTGCTCAAGCTCACTCACAAAAACATCCTCTTTTCAACATTTCGCCACGCCGCCAATGACCGACCTGACACCGGCACCCTGCAAATTCGAACATACAGTATGTTTTAATGCCATTCAAGTATTTTGTACCGGCCTGCGGCGAGCGGTAATACCGCCTGCAAAACAAAAAAGCCACCGCGTACACAGGCGGTCACGGGCAGAAACTCGCAAAAAAGCTTATACTGATCGGCGATTGTTTGATTGTATCAACCTTACGGAGTATCCAATGCAACCGCGTCCTCTCGCTCTCGCCGTCTTCCTGGCAGGCTTTAGCTGTGCCAGCACCACCTGGGCCCTCGAAGAAATCATTGTTATCGGTTCCCAAGACCCGGAGATGGCGGATGTCAGCCAGGTAATCAACCCATCGCCCGACCCCGCCAGTAAAGTGGCAGAAGTCACAGGGGTGAGCGTCAACCGCTCGGGCCCGGTCAGTGGCATTCCACAGATCCGCGGCATGTACGGCGTACGTGTGGCCACGGTGGTCAATGGCCAGACTCTGGGCGGTGCAGGCCCCAACGCCATGGACCCACCTATCTCCTACGCCCTTGGCGACCTCGAAAAATTGCGCGTTTACCGGGGCATCGTGCCCGTCAGTGTGGCGCAGGAATCTATCGGCGGAGCCATTGTGGCGCAGAATGAGCGCGGAGAATTTCGCAATGACCAGGCCTTTGCAGCCGATACTCGCCTGTCGCTGGGCGCAGCCTCGGTCAACGGCAGCTATCAACTGGGCGCATCGACCTATATCAGCAATGATCGACACCGTTTTGCCCTTGGGCTTGTCAGCGAAGCCGGTGACGATATCGAATATCCCGGCGGTGAACTCCTGCCCACCGAATACGAACGCCAGCGTTACAACCTCGGCTGGGGTGTGCGCATGGGCGAGCACCAGTTGCAGGTGGAGTACAGTCGCACGGAAACCAGTGACTCCGGCACCCCCACCCTGCCGATGGATATTCAATGGTTTGACGGCGACTTGTTAAGTGTCAGTTACCAATGGCAGATCAATGCCAACACGCAACTTGAAGGCGAAATCTACGGCAGCGAGCTGGATCACGGTATGGCAAACTACTCCCTGCGCCCGGCACCCGCCACAGGTATGCGCTATCGACAGGCACTGGCGGATGCCAGCAACCGCGGTTTTATGGTCAAATTCAAACAAAGCGATGCTCAAGGCCACTGGCTGACGGGCATAGACGGCGTGACCTCAACCCACAACACCCATATTCGCAACCCCAATAACGCCGCGTTTTTTGTCGACAACTTCAGCGATGCCCAGCGCGAGGTGTTAGGTATTTTTATCGAACGGCTGTATCAATTCGATGAAGATATCAGCGCTGAACTTGGCCTGCGGTACAACCGGGTCAGCAGCGATGCGGATGCCGTCAACGGCACACCCGCGATGGCGATGCCCGCCGCTGCCGCACTGCGCGATACATTTAACAACGCCGACCGCTCCCAAACAGATGACACCATCGACGCTGTAGCCAAGCTGTGGTGGCAGTACAACGAACAAAACAGCTTTCACGCGGGTATCGGCCAGAAAAGCCGCGCGCCGGCCTATCAGGAACGCTATTTGTGGCTGCCGATGCAATCGACCGGCGGCCTTGCCGATGGCCTGACTTACACCGGTAATATCAACTTGAAACCGGAGCTTGCCTACGAACTTGAGCTGGGCTGGGAATACAGCAGCGACACGCTCAACATTACGCCGCGGGTGTTTTATCGCGATGTGAAAGACTATATCCAGGGTGTTGCCAGTGATTTGCCCGCCGCGCGAATGTTCGTACAGATGCTGAATGCGAGGCACGGCAGCAACAACCCCGCGCCCCTGCGCTTTGCCAATGTGGATGCCTCGTTCTACGGTGTGGATATGGATATGCGCTGGGCGTTTCACGATAACATCACCGCCTACGGTGCGCTCGCCTACGTGCGCGGCAAGCGTGAAGATATGAGCGACAACCTGTACCGCATCGCCCCGGCCAATGCCAGGCTGGGCCTCACCTACGCCCGGGACAACTGGAGCGTGACGGTGGAAAATGAACTGGCCGATGCCCAGAATAAGGTCAGCGCCACCAACGTCGAACTCGCCACGCCCGGCTATGGCCTGCTCAATCTCTACGGTCAATGGGATGTCAATTCTCGCCTGCGCCTGACGGGCGGTGTGGATAATGCCCTCGATAAAAACTACCGCGATCACCTCGCCGGTTATAACCGCGTGCGCAACCCGGATATTCCGATGGGCTCGCGCCTGCCGGGGCCCGGTCGCAATCTGTGGCTGAAAGCGGCCATCAGTTTTTGATAAACCCTTGACCACAGGCGCTTAAACCGACATGGTAGCGCGTTTTGACAACCCGAAGCGCTACCATGTTACGTATCAACCCCAGTATCACCCTTGGCGAGCACGAAATCGACTTGCAGGCCGTGCGCGCCCAAGGCGCGGGTGGCCAGCATGTCAACAAGGTTTCCACCGCGATTCACCTGCGCTTTGATATTCTCGCCTCATCCCTGCCACAGGACTACAAGACCGCGCTGCTGGCCATGCACGACCAGCGCATCAGCCCGCGCGGCATCATCACCATCAAAGCCCAAAAACACCGCAGTCAGGAACGCAATCGCGAAGACGCCCTGGCTCGCTTAAAAGACCTGATTCAACGCGCAGGGCTTAAACCTAAAACCCGCAGAGCCACCAAACCCAGCCGCGCCGCCAAAGCCAGGCGTATGGACGCGAAAACCCGCCGCGGACAGATAAAAAACTGGCGCGGGAAGGTTGAGTTGTAAACTGATCGCAGCCATCGCTGCCCTGCCATCCCCGCGTAACTAAAGCTGCATTCGTCGCCAAATATGGTATTTTAGTAGCCTGACGACCGCCGCATATTGCGAGTGGATTGCGCGCGGCACTTCTTATCACCTTACAAGGACCTCACTATGAAACGCCTTCACTACGCCGCAGCCGGCCTGTGCCTGCTTGGTGCCTCAGCCTTTGCCGCCGATGACGACAGCGCCAAATGGCAGGTGGAAAAGCCCGACATGGGCGTACCGGCCTACGATGTCAACATCGATACCAAAACCGGCACCTGGATGAGTCTCGACGTCTCACCGGACGGCAAAACCATCGTATTCGACATGCTTGGCGACCTGTACACCCTGCCCATGTCCGGCGGTGAAGCCAAATCCTTGACCAGCGGTATTGCGTGGGACATCCAGCCGCGCTTCAGCCCCGACGGCAAATACATCGCCTTCACCTCGGATCGCTCCGGCGGCGACAATATCTGGACCCTGGAGCTGGCCACCGGCAAGCTGCACCAGGTCAGCTATGAGAATTTTCGCCTGCTGAACAACCCCACCTGGAGTCCCGACGGGCAATACATCGCCGCGCGTAAACACTTCACCACCTCGCGCTCTCTGGGCACGGGTGAGATCTGGCTGTATGCGGCGAACGGCACCGACAAGCAATCCGGACAAAAAGTTGTGGCCCGCCCCGGCAAGACCTTTCAGAAGGAACTGGGCGAACCCATGTTTGCGCCCGACGGCAAAGGCATTTACTACAGTTTTGCCAGCACTCCCGGCAACACCTTTATCTACCACGAAGATTCCAACGGCGAGCTGTTTCAGATTCGCAAGGTGGACTTAGACGACGGCAGCATCTCCACGGTTGCCGGTGGCCCCGGCGGTGCGGTGCGCCCCACGCCCTCACCCGACGGCAAAACCCTGGCCTATGTCAAACGCGTGCGCGCGGCCTCTCGCCTGTTCATCATGGATCTGGCTTCCGGCGTTGAAACCATGATCTACGACGACCTGGATCAGGATATGCAGGAAACCTGGGCGGTTTACGGCGTGTACCCCAATATGGACTGGACCCCCGACGGCAAGGCCATCGTGTTTTGGAATCGCGGCAAGTTTTGGCGCATCAACGTGGCCGATAAAGCGCTGAGCGAAATTCCCTTCCACGTGCAGGACACGCGCAAAGTCTACCCTTCCCTGCGCTTTGCGGTGGAAGTAAACCCCCAGCAATTCAACACCAAAATGGTGCGCTTTCCCTCTTATTCACCCGATGGCAAACACATTGTGTTTGCTTCGCTGGGCCGCTTGTTTGTCAAACAGGGCGACACCATCAAGGCGCTGACCGACACCAAGGCAGGCTTTGACTACTCACCGGTATGGAGCCACGACGGACAGTTTATTTACTTCCTGCGCTGGAATGACGACAAGCTCACCACCTTGCACCGCATCCCCGCCAGCGGCGGCAGCGCAAGCATGCTGCCCCTGGAAAAGGGCCACTACCAACAGTTGGCGGTGGATCATCGCGGCAAGTACCTCGCTCTGAAAAAACAGGGCGGTTCGGATTTGCTCAACCCCTGGTGGGGCAAAGAGGCCGGGCTGTATCTGTATGACCTTAAAAAACGCAGCGCCGTGTTTGTGTCTGAAAAAGGTTACCAGCCTCAATTCGGCCCGGATCCCGAGCGCTTGTACGCCCTGAACCGTGAAGAATCAGCCACGGGGCGCGGCAGCCAAACCGCTTCCACGCAGTTGATTTCCATGAACTACAACGGCAACGAGGTACGCACCCTGGCGGAGGCGAGCTACGCCACCGATATTCGTATTGCCCCGCAGGGCGATTACTACGCCTACGCCGACGGTTATCATATGTATCTCACCAAAGCCATGCACAGCGGCAAGCCCCTTGTGCTGGATGCGGCCAAGCCCGCCTTTGCGCGTGTGAAGCTGTCCAGCGTGGGCGGCACCTATCTGCACTTTAACGGCGATGGCAGCCAGATCGCCTGGTCCACCGGACCGGAGCTGAAAACCGTGGCAGTGGCAAAGGCCATGGCGAAGGATTTCGAGCCGGTAAAAACCGGCACCAATCTATCGCAAACCGTTAAAGCGGATATTCC
>PDSN01000022.1 GCA_002748505.1 Gammaproteobacteria bacterium
GCTTCCTGATGATGGCGGCAGTTCGTCAATGCCGCGATTGGCGAGTTGATCGGCAAGCTCGTTTTCCGGGTGGCCGCTGTGGCCTTTTACCCAATGCCAATGCACCCTATGACGCTGATTTTGTTCATCCAGAGCCTGCCATAAGTCCTGATTTTTGACCGGTTGTTTCTTCGCGTTTTTCCAGCCCTTGGCTTTCCAGTTGGCTATCCAACGGGTGATACCATCGCGCACATAGACGGAGTCGGTGGTTAAATGCACTTCACAGGCCTCGGTGAGCGTCGTCAGGCCCTCGATGGCGGCGGTAAGCTCCATGCGATTATTGGTGGTGTTCGCTGCACCGCCGTACAGTTCACGCTGATGCCGACCAAAGCGCATCAACACACCCCAGCCACCGGGGCCAGGGTTACCGCGACAGGCTCCGTCGGTAAATAATTCCACTGTTTTCACTCGTTTTCTCTATTTGCTTGCCCCGGGTTTACTGTGGCGTATTGCGCGGTGCTGCGCTGCTAATGGGCACAACCTGGCCGCTCTGACGTGCAGCGGATGGCTCGGGCACCATGCCCAGCAGAGGATTGCGACTGAGAATGCGGTGCGGCTGGGGTCTGAGCGCGCCCCGCACCAGTTTAACCGCGTGCAGACAGTAAATCCCCCCCACAGGCCATTTGTGACGGGTAACATGGGCATTGACACGCAGCGCCAGAGACTGCAAACGCCCCGAAGGTGGCAGGGTGTAAAGCTGCTGGGTATCCTGTAATTCACAGCCCAGCAAATGCAGCCAATCGACGATGCGGCGCAGGCTCAAGGTCTGGCGATTGCGCCACAGGGGATGCCCTATCTTACCCTTTAGCCAATGACTGATACCGAGGGGTGTGTAGGGCGCGAAACCGATAATCAACAGCTGCCCCTGGGGTGCCAGTACGCGCTGCATCTCGCGCAGTACTTGGCGGGGATTGGGGGAGAACTCCAGGGCGTGGTGGGCAATCAGCACATCGATAGACTCAGATTCAAAAGGTAATTCATCTAAATCAGTCACCAGACCCACCCGCGGCTGCTGCCGCGGACCCGCCATCACGCAGTGATTGATCTTGCTGGCGTCGCTAAGGCAGGGGTTGGCAGTAATACCAAGCTGCAACAAATGGTAGCCGAAAGCCTTATCCAGCACGCCCTGCAGGCTGCTCTTGATCGAGTCCAGCGCATAAACACCCGCTTTACTGCCATACCAGGATTCCAGTTCGCGACAAATACCGATAAACTCACTGTTCATAATTTTTGCCCCACACAAAGGCTGCCTCGCGGCCATTATATACGGAAAACCATGCTTAGCATCAGCCCCATTCCCACTTTTAATGACAACTATATCTGGCTTATTGAAACCGAGCACGGCGCGTGGGTGGTCGACCCCGGCGATCCCGCCCCCGTACTGGACGCGCTCGCGCACAAACAACTGTCACTTAGCGGTGTTTTGATTACCCACCACCATTTTGACCACACTGGCGGTATTGCTGCCCTGCGGGAGCGGTTTCCAGAGTTGATCGTGTACGGGCCGGACAATCCGCAGATAGAAGGCATCACCCACCCCGTCCGCGATGGCGAGCGCGTTGTTGTTGACGATCACACGTTCAAGGTCATCGCCGTGCCCGGTCACACCCTTGACCATGTGGCCTATGTCGGCGAGGATGTGCTGTTCTGCGGTGACACCCTGTTCGCCGGTGGTTGTGGGCGTATGTTCGAGGGCAGCGCACCAGTGATGCAGGCGTCCCTGGCAAAACTGGCGCAACTGCCTGAAAACACCAAAGTGTACTGCGCCCATGAGTACACTCTGGCGAACCTGGCCTTTGCCAAGGCGGTGGAGCCAAACAATGCGGCGCTGGATGCCCGCATCGAGCAAGCGCGCGCGCTGCGCGAACAGGGTGTGCCGACGGTGCCCTCAGATATTGCGCTGGAGCGCGCCACTAACCCGTTTTTGCGCTGGGATGTGGCCGAGGTAAAACATGCGGCCAAGGCACACAATGCCAATGATGGCAGTCCCGCAGCGGTGTTTGGTGCATTAAGACAATGGAAAGACGAGTTTTAACGATGGTAAGAGCAATTATTCACAGTGCAGTTTTCGCTTTGGTGTTGGTATTGAGTGCCTGTGAATCACTGCCCAAGCAAGCCCACTCAGTCGAGGAAGTGGCTATTACCGAGGTGATTTTACCAGACCTGGTAAAGAAAGCGGCTACGCTTGAGCTTAGCAGGCACCAGCCTGAACCAAAACCGCCTGTTATACCTCTGCCGCCCGAGAGCTTGTGGGATGTGGTGCGCCAATCCCTCAGTATGTACGAGCACAACGATCACGCCCGTGTACAAAAATACCGCAGACAGTACCTGCACCATCGGCAGGCACTGTATGCCCTGCTGCGCCGCGCCCAGCCCTATCTCTACTATTTTGTGGAACAAACCAGAGAACGGGGTTTACCGATTGAGCTGGCTCTATTGCCGGCGGTGGAAAGCAGTTTTTACGCCACCGCTTATTCGCCGCAGCACGCGGGGGGGCTGTGGCAAATCATTCCCAGCACCGCGCGTCAGCTTAAGCTGCGCTCTAACCCCTGGTACGACGGTCGCGGTGACATCAAAGCCAGCACCGATGCCGCACTTGGTTATCTCACCTACTTGCACAAACGCCTCAACAAAGACTGGCTGCTCGCCCTAGCCGCCTACAACGCCGGTGAATACCGGGTTCGCCGCGCCAAGCGAAATAATGTCAAACGAGGTAGAGGCAAGGACTTCTGGGCTTTGCGCCTGCCCAGGGAGACCCGCAACTACGTGCCGCGTTTGTTGGCCTTGTGTTCCATTCTCGCCGATCCACAGCGCTATGGCATCAAACTGCCCGAGCTGAAAAACCAACCGTGGTTCGTACAAGTACCCGTCGACGGCGGTTTAAGCCTGCGACACCTCGCCAAATACTCCGGGATCAAAGAACAGGATCTCAAGGTCTTAAACCCCGGACTGCTGCGCTGGATAACACCGCCGGGAAAAACCACACAGTTGCTGATTCCCGTGGAAAAGCAAACTCAGTTTCAGCAAATGCTGGCCACGTTGCCGCCCGATCCCAGTCAGGAGCTGGTGCGTTACAAGGTGGTGCGCGGCGACACCCTAAGCGGCATCGCCAAGCGCTACGGCGTGAGCGTGCGGGCGATTACCAGAGCAAACCAGCGCTCCAGCCACCGCATTCGCGCTGGTGAAACACTGCTGATTCCAAGTGCCAGCCAGAGCCTAAACCGCCTCGCCCTGAGCCAGCAACGTGTGATCAAACACCGGGTGCGCTCCGGTGACTCCCTCTGGGCCATCGCCAAACGCTACAAGGTCAGTACCAGGGATCTGGTGCGCTGGAATCAATTAAACCCGCGCCGCTATTTGCGCCCGGGCCAGCACCTTAAGGTTTATGTACCCTCTTGAGCGGCTGCAGCGTTACCCCAAAGCGCCGCATCTGCAAGCCTATAACAGTGCCGACAAGCTGCTGATCCAGCGCTGGCAGGAGTTGGGTGGCAGCGGCGAGACGACCTGGGTGGTCAACGATGATTTTGGCGCCATCAGTTTGTCTACCAAAGCCGCGCAAAGCAGCAGTGATTCCTGGCTTGCTCACCGCGCGATGTTAAACAATGGCGTAAACCCTGCGGTATTGTTAAACGCCGAGCGTTCGCCCAGTGGCAACTGCGACATCGTGCTGCTTAAAATTCCCAAACAGGAAGCGGCACTTAAACAGCAATTACAAATGTTATGCGCTGCGGTTACTGCCCCTGCGACTGTATTGTGTGCAGGCATGGATAAACATTTGTCGCCCAATACCGCCAGGTGGATCGAGCAGGTGCTCGGTGAAGTTACCCGTCACCCAGGAAAAAGCAAAGCCCGTGTTTTTGAAGCGCGATTAATTCCAACTGGGGAAAAGCCCGATGATGGCGCAATATTTACCGAGGTGCCCGGTTTCAATAAACCACTGCTGACCCTGCCGGGCAATTTTAGCAGTGGCGCTCTCGATGGCGGCACCCGCCTGATACTTGCGCATTTGCAGCGTGTACCGACTGTGTCCAGTGCCTGTGATTTAGCCTGTGGCAATGGCGTGCTCGGGCTCGCCCTGTTGTTACAAGGCAAGGCGCAGTCGCTGTGTTTTGCGGATGAATCCTCCCTCGCCATTTACAGCGCCAAACGCAATGTCGCGGCGTTTTTTCCAGACCAAAGCGATATGGCCCACTTTCACTGGGGCGATGGTTTATTGGGTTTGCAGCACAAATACCAGCTGATTCTGTGTAACCCGCCCTTTCATCAGGGCCATGTGATGGATGCGGCGGTCGGCAAACGCCTGCTGCGCCAGTGTTCGTCCTATCTCACTGCAAACGGTGAGCTTTGGGTTGTCGCCAATGCTCACCTGCCCTACGCCGGCGTATTAAAAAAGCATTTCGCCCATGTTGACGTTGTGGCGCGCAATAAAAAATACCAGCTCTGGCGCGCTCGATCTCCCAGGGTGAAACCGTGAAAACCCATATTATTGTTTTCGCCAAAGCGCCGACTCCAGGCAAAGTAAAAACCCGTTTAATTCCAAGCTTGGGTGAGCGCGGGGCAACCGCACTTGCAAGAAAAATGCTGATCGACACCCTGGACAAAGCGCGTGCAGCAAACGCCGACAGTGTGGAGCTTTGCACCACGCAATTGCACGCCGAGGTTTGGAAAGGCATTTTACCGATAGGCGATATCACGGTCAGCGAACAGATTTGCGGTGATCTAGGCGCAAAAATGGCGGCTGCGACGCAGCGCACTTTGGCACAGGGCAAAACGCCTGTTTTGATCGGCACAGATTGTCCAGAACTTGACAGCACTCACCTACGCAGGGCAATGCACAGCTTAAAACACAATGACGTCGTGCTAACACCCGTACACGATGGCGGTTACGCTTTAATTGCCATGCGCGATTTTTATCCCGAATTGTTTATCAATATGCCCTGGAGCACTGGGGCGGTGGCGGTGATTACCCGCGCGCGCTGTCAGCGCCTGGGTCTGAGTGTGATGCAGATGCCCACCCTGTTGGATATTGACGAAGCAGAGGATCTGGCTGCTTATCAACATACCCTGAACTGCAATGAGTACAACCATGTTTGAGCAAGGCAACAGCGAGCAGCAAAGCGCTTTTTTACAGCGGTATTGGCAACGCGAGGTGTGCTTTTTTCCCGCGGACAAAAACACAGCGTTTAAGCTGCCACTGAGTGCAAACGAATTAGCAGGGCTTGCGATGGAAGAAGATGTGCAATCGCGCATCGTGACCTTCGACGGTGATACCTGGCATTTGCAGCACGGCCCGTTTTGCGAGCAGGATTTTAGACAGGAAAAGCCCTGGACCCTGCTGGTACAAAAAGTCGATCAGCTCATTCCCGATCTGGATTATTTATGGGATCAGCTCGATTTTATTCCGCGCTGGCGACGGGACGATATTATGGTCAGCTACGCCAGCAAAGGCGGTGGCGTGGGGCCGCATTTTGATCGCTACGATGTATTTTTATTACAGGGTGCTGGCAAGCGCACCTGGCATATCGGCCAGCGCTGTGACGAAACCACTGCCCTGAAAACCGGCAGTGATTTATGTCTGCTTGAGAACTTCGAACTTACGCAGAGCTTTAGCTGTACAGCCGGCGATGTACTGTATATTCCGCCGGGCGTCGCCCATTGGGGTACGGCGGATGATGACGACTGCATGACATTTTCCCTGGGTTTTCGCGCCCCGCGCCAGAGCGATTTACTGTCACGCCTGTGCGATCAGGCTCTGGAAAATCTTCCGCCCACCGCGCTGCTGTCTGATCACAATCGAAAACGCAGCGACTACCGCGGTGAAATCACCCAGGCCAATGTAGACAATGCGCTCGCCCAGTTAATGGTCATACTTAAAGCGCAGGCCTGTTCCCTCAAGTGGTTCGGCGAAGTGATTACCGATACCGACGTCGATTGGATAATGGATGAGACGGAGGCTGAACAACTGCTTGCCTCATCACCCCATTTGTACTTAAATCCAGAGGCGCAGGTGGCCTGGCAACGACAGGAACCCAACGGACTGCTGGTGTTTTGCAATGGCCACTGTGTTGAATCGATTCCCGAGGCGGCAATGCTGCTTGAAACCCTGTTATCATCACAGGAGCTGTCCGCGCAGCATATTAAACGCAGTGCGGAAACAGCCAAGACAAAAGCCGTGCTGGTAGCGCTATTGTGCAGCGGAGCAGTAATAGAATGAGTGAAAAAACCCAGGATATCGGCAAGTGCCAATACCCGGATGCCTGCGCACAGGCTGTATTGGAACTTGCGCAAAACACCAGACGCCAGTTGTGTCTGCTAAGCCCAACGCTGGATCCAGCCTTGTTTGACAGCGAGGATTTAGCCCGCGCCCTGGTCGCCCTGCTGCGCCGCCATCGCGGTGCCCGAGTGCACATTCTTATCAACGACAATACGCTGCTGGTCAAGCGCAAGCACCAACTGGCGCTAATCGCACAGCGCTTATCCAGCAATATCGAAATACGCATCCTGGCCGAACACCCGAGCTGGCGCAGCGACACCGTTGTTATCGCCGATAAACACAGCTATCTGCATTTGCAGGATCAAGCCCGTTACGGCCAGGGTAAACTGGATACACCAGCATTGACGCAATCCCATGTGCAGCGTTTTACAGAGCTGTGGAATGCGGCGACGGTAGACCCGGAATTTCGGGT